>REBL01000123.1 GCA_007692755.1 Nodularia sp. (in: cyanobacteria)
TACATAGCACAGGGGATAATGGTTATTTAGAATTGGCAAAGATTGGTCAAATAAAAATGCGAGGTAAAGCTAGAGTTTGGGGACATCCTAAAGCTTTAGATATCGTTAACCGTCATGGTAAGTGGTATGCTTCCATCGTGTTAGAAATTGACGATGTTTTGTTAAAGAATAGTCGGAAAACTCATGATGGTATCATTGCGATTGACTTAGGTTGTAACGATGCAATTGCGTGGACAAATGGAGAAGAAAATGGTTTAGTTCCAGCACCTCGGTTTTTCCGAAAAGCCGAAAAAAAGAATAAGCAATTAGGTAAATCAAAACGTCGAAAACGTTCTCCTAATTTCAAAAAGAAAATCAAGGCTTCTAGAAGGTGGAAGAAAACGCAAAAGTTAGTTAGTAAACTTGCGAGAAAAGTGGCTAACCAACGTCAGAACTTTGTCCACCAAGAAACTACACGAATAATTAGCGGTAATAGCACGGTAGTTACTGAAAAATTAGAAGTCAAAAACATGAGTGCCAAAGCTAAGAAAGGTAAACGCAAAAAGCAAAAAACTGGACTAAACAAATCAATTCTTGATGTAGGTATGGGGATGATAACATCCGCTCTCAAAGCCAAGTTATCAGATATTGGTGGCTTATTTGTAGAAGTACCTACAAGGAAGGTAAAACCATCTCAAACTTGCCCAAAATGTGGACATCAAAAAAAGAAGAGTTTATCCGAAAGAACCCATGTTTGCCATAACTGCGGATATACTCAACAGCGCGATATTGCAGCCGCAGAGGTTATGTTGCTTTGGTATTCAAATAATCTACAGGGGTTAGGAACTAACCTCTTAGACGTGGATGATTCTAGCTCTACTTCAAACACCAGTAAGCGTAAGCAAGCTGGAAGTATGAAGCAACTAGGTCGTGGGAAACGTCAAAAATCTCAACTTACTGATGGGGATGTAGAAACCCCATCTTCAACGAAGTAAGATGGGGTAGTTCATGTGCTGGCTGCTTCCTCGAAGCAGATAATTAAGAATATATTAATAAAAAGCAAAAACCACCCATGCCTAAAAACTGGACTATTCAAGTAGACAACTATTTCAACGCCAACCCCACTTGCATCATCGCCACCGCCTATGTCAAGACATTCCCCACAGACTTACCCCTAGAACCCAACATCCGCGAACCCAACCGCAGAAGTGCAACTTACAGGCAAATCTTGGATTCGGTGACAACTCAACCCGCCAAATTCTTCGAGCGGCACAGTGGTATAGTCCTCTGTGCCAACAAGGTTAAACCCAACAAAAACAAAACCGAACTGCAACTAGAGATGCTGGAAGCTTCCGAAGGTGGTAGCGATGGCATCATCAATGGCGGTCACACAGTTTTAGCTTTTGAGCAAGCGAGGACTTATAACTACGACCTCAGCCTTGCCAAAGTCAAAGTTACCATCCACATTGGTTTAAATGAAGCAGAAGCTAAAGATATTGCTCTGGCTTCTAACACTACCTCCCCAGTGGATTCTCGTTCCAAAGTTAACGCCAGGGGTGATTATGAATTCATTAAGCAGCATTTAGCCGAGTTAGAAAGAACAGAAGATAGGAAATTTAGAATCGCTTATTACCAGAACCAAAGCGGCGCTCCTAGAAATGCCCAATGTAATGTTAATCACCTATTCAAGTTAATCAACTGCCTGGACAGAAACAGGTATAACCCAGATGGGAATAAAAGAACCAAGCACCCCACAGGTACGAGTACCCCCAGTCAAATTACAGACACTGAGAGGGCAAGATTGACTAAGTTACTGCCTCTACTGACTAACGCGCTGTGGATTGAGCAAAGACTGTACGAAATCATCCAAGAACATATCAGCAACCCTAGAAGAAAGGGTATTAATGACTTAGCATCCATCGATACACGCAAAAATACCCTACTTCCCGATAGTAAGTATTCCTTTGGGTTTGGTGCGCCAACCGACCTGGCATTACCAATAATTGCGTCTTATCGGGTATTTCTGGATGAAAACTATAACTGGATTATTCCTTTCGAGGAGTTGGCTGAAAACTTTCTCCAACATTTATGGGGTAATTATTACCGGAAATACTTGATATCAGAGAAAACCGCCGGAAATACCGTAGGAACTAAAATTTGCCGCAACTCAGAGATTTGGGAAAGTTTGTACATTTCCGCCCAAAGTTATCTGAATCAGCATCTGATGAAAATGGTTAATTCCACCAAGTCTGACGAATTAGTGCTAAATCGCAGTTGAACTTTACGCGGCAGTCCCTATCTCCCTAACTCCCTAACTTCAACGTACCCGAAAGGTAGGGAGCAGAAGACCTGCGGGCGGGAGTACCCCGGAGGGCTTTTGTCAGTTCGCCTAAAATACCCGTAACGCTTGTTCAGTTTGCAAATATACGTTCTAAAAAAGTTACAATTTCAGACCAAGCAGAGGTAGCCGCCGCCGAATCGTAGCGATAACCATCGTCCCGCATAAAAGTATGTTCTGCTTCATACAAGAGAACTTTGTGGGGTACATTAGCATTCTCTAGAGCTTTAATTAAAATTTGACGGTCATGTTCTGGGATGTGAGGGTCAAGAGTACCGAATACCAATAGCATCTCGCCTTTGACTTCACTCACCCGATGGATGGTATCAGCTATCCCCTGACCTAGCTTACCACTGGGAATGCCTGTAGGGTAGCAGCAGACGTTCGCTTTAATTTCGTCTTGAAAGGCGGCGCGAAAAGCTAAATGTCCACCAATACAAAAGCCGAGAGTGCCTATTTTATCTGGAGAGACTGCACTTTCTGTTTTGAGAAATTCCATTACTGCAAGGCAATCAGCATCATAATCAGCGATTTTTGTGCGCCGAGCATCATCATTGCCCCGCATCCGACCTAAATCATCTGGCTCAATCACCAAACCAACTGGCTCTATGCGATGAAAAATTTCTGGTGCTGCTACTACATAACCATATCCTGCTAAGTAGTTAGCTAAACGAATAATTGGGCTACCTAACTGATAAATATCACTGTAAAATACAATACCTGGGTAAAGTCCTGGTGCTTTGGGAGCAGCTACATAAACACGCATTAAACTGTCATCTAAGTAAGTGGTTCAAATTAAATGTAAGATAGGTCAGCCTGAAAACCTCGCCCAGCTTAGAAACATCTTTACTTTAATTGCACCTACCTACTTAGTTGTCCTTGAAATCTTCTTCTATGGAGTTTGATGGAAAGATGTTCATTGTCTAAGTTGTTCAACCTGTAAATAAAGTTAATAAATATTCCAATGCTTATAGCTATACATACCCAAAATTTTCGCTCTCCTGATAAATTTACTAAAAAATTGCTGGAACCTTTATTTAGTCGGAGTTTTCAACCTCTCTTGCCTAAAATTAAACATATCCCGGCTCAACACAACTAAGGCGATCGCATCTCGATTGATATCCCACATAGCTTAAAATTTTTGGGTGACATCCCCAATTAACTATTGCTTCATGCCTACTGTTACAATTACCAAAGATACACTCGATCAAGTCCTAGCACTGCAAATCATAGTCGCCTGGGCTGGTGAAGGAATTTGTGAACCTCAGCGTTTAGACTGGTGGCGCACTGATTTAATTGATGAACTCGGTGGCGGTGATTTATTTGGGCGGCTTTTTCCCAAAACACACCAGTGGTCATCCTTAGAGGCTGTGCGTTTGGCAGCAATTCAAGTGGATAAGCGTAAACGTCAAGAAATGGCTCAACCAGATGCAGTGCGATCGCTCTTTTTCTGGGGGTTTACTATAGATGAACAGTTAGCAGAACGTTTAGCTATTCACAAACGGGGTGATAAACAACCTCTAGAAGCTTTGCGTTACTTACCATTGGATATCACCAAACCCTTCTCGAAGGCAGAGTTTGAGGAAGCAATTCGACTTCCTAATCAAAAAATAGATTTTACAGTAGTTCCCAATGGACGGGAAATAGCTGGAGAAATACCAGAAGCTTGGGAAGAACAAGTAAAAAAACTCGCTGCGGCTCTGTTACCCTTGACAGATAGCTACACCATGCCATTTTATCGGTTGCAAAAGCAATAAATTCTGTGGCTAAAAAAACAACTTCCTCCGAAATTTCCAATTACCGATTACCGATTACCGATTCCCAATTTCCATCTATGTTGCATGGCAAAGAGACCCATCAATTCCATACTCGCTTGCTGCGAACATCCTTAGCTTTAGAAGAAAGTCGAGCTTATTGGGAACACTTAAGAATAGATATACCAAAGGAAAAGTTGGCAGTGGTAGCTTTTGAGGAACGTTGGTTTGGTAGTAAAAGCATGGCTAGGGTTCGCAGTTTGTTAGTGGAATTTGGCCATCGCTTTGCAGCTTATCCCCTTAACCTAGAGATTTTGAGACACTGGCGACCCAGTAACCCCACTACGCGCCAGAATATTTGTCATTGGCATTTGCAGCTGACAGACCCGATGTATCGCAATTTCACAGGTGTTTTTTTAGAACAGCGTCGCCAGCAGCCAAATCCTAACATTGATAGGGATATAGTAGCGCGTTGGGTGACTCAGCAACTTGAGAGTGAATGGTCAGCTGCAACAACTTTGAGAATGGCAACTGGGTTAATTGCGGCCAGTGCTGATGCGGGACTGTGTTCGGAAAACTCCGGTAAGCGCCAACTGAAATACCCCAAAATCACAGATGAAGCTCTAGCATATTGGCTTTATTTTTTACATCATCTTTCCTTTGCCGGGACTCTGATTAATAATCCTTACTTCCACTCTGTGGGTTTAAACGAAAGTTTCTTAGAACAGCGTTTACGTAACTTACCAGGCATTTCCTTTAACCGCATGGGTGAACTTTATGATGTTGGTTGGCAATATGCGGATTTAAAGACTTGGGCTAGGGAATTTTTGGGGTTGAAATTGGAGTCAGACCATGACGGGTAATCTATTTGAAAATGCTTCCTTGGATAATGCGATCGCATCACTGAAAAATGACCTCCTTGATCCCACAGGCCCCAAAATTAGCACCATGCGGAATTACCGCTTTGCAATTTTACACTACAACCCCCGCCAAGAATTTAAACTGCGCGATCGCATTCGACGGTTAACAGATGACCTCAAAAGCCAAGGCTGGAATGTCCTGTTAATTTCCCTCCATTGCTTATTGTTAGACAGACTCAAGCGAGAAGAACCCAGGATTTTAGATAGTTTGATTCGCACAGAACAGCGTTTGTATCAGAAAGACCCAAACCGCGCACTTAATCATTTAAGGGATAAAATAGCACTATATATTGAAGGGGCTGACGGTATTGCTCAGGATGTGATTACACTCATTAATGAGTTTACAAATAAATATCCAGACCAATCTGACCGCACCTTAATTTTTCTGGGACGTGCGGGTTCTCTGTATCCCTTTTTTCGTTCATCGGCGCTATTGAAGCACATCGATGGCAAAACCAACAACTTACCTGTTGTTCTCTTATATCCGGGAGAACGGCGTGATTTAAATGCCTTGTCTTTTATGGGGGAACTCCCATCAGACCGGGACTATCGACCGAGGATTTATTCTTAATGGGGAATGGGAATGGGGAATTGGGAATAAATATATATAGACTCTTATTTGCTCCTTTGCTGCTAACGCACTTTGTGCTTGGCTGCGCTGGTGCGTGAGTAAATCATTATCTAATTAAGCAACGTCGGAAACAGGGAATGGACAACAAAATTACTATAAGTGTTAAAAGGGTGTGCTATGAAAATTAAAGACATATTTGCTGCTGACGTTGCTCGTAATATTGCGCCAGTTGTCTATTTTCATGAGCAAGATCCGGCGAAAGTTTTAGAAGAAGTCTCAGAATATATTATTACTGGGGGCTATCCCGAAAACGACCCCCGCCACAAACGCGTACAATCTGGTATTCATGAACAATTTGTCAAACTCCTCAAAGGTATAGCAGAAGAATTACAAAAACAGGGCGGTGTAGAATTACCAGCTTCGTGGATATCAGGTTTTTACGGTTCTGGTAAATCTAGCTTTGCTAAACTTTTAGGTCTGGCTTTGGATAATCTTTTGTTACCTAATCACCGGACTTTGGCTGATACCCTCCTAGAACGGGATGATTCCCCCAAAAGTCAAGAATTCCGTGATGCTTGGGAGCAACTGCGAAATCAACTTGACCCCATAGCTGTAGTTTTTGACATTGGGGCAGTGGCACGAGATGATGAGGATATTCACTCGGCTGTGAAGCGGGAAATTCAATTGCGTTTGGGCTACTGCACCATCAGTCATTATGTTGCAGACCACGAACTGAAATTAGAACTAGACCGCAAATGGGATGAATTTCTCAGTTGTGCAGAACAGACTTTAGGCGAACCTTGGTCAACAGCAAAAC
This sequence comes from Nodularia sp. (in: cyanobacteria), assembly GCA_007692755.1. Classification (GTDB taxonomy): domain Bacteria; phylum Cyanobacteriota; class Cyanobacteriia; order Cyanobacteriales; family Nostocaceae; genus Nodularia. The sequence goes on from REBL01000123.1 coordinate 6,380, forward strand.
ATGACCAATTAGCAGAAGAAGCCTTTTCTGAGGTGATGCACACTATGAACCCCAGCCGCTACACTGACCCGATGAGTTGGCTTGATAGTCGTGCTGGCGCTCAAACAGGAATCGGGACATCAGTAGACGAAACAACCACAGCAATTATTAATATGCTGAAGTTTCGTGCGCCTAATAAAAACTTGTTTGTGGTGGTGGATGAAGTTAGTCAGTATATCTACCAAAATACCAACCGGATGCTGAAATTGCAATCCTTTGTGTCTGCATTGGGACAAAAGCTGAAAGGGCGGGTGTGGTTGCTGGCTACTGGTCAACAAAAGTTAGAAGATTCCGACGACGAAAGTAATATTGGTAAACTTAAAGACCGCTTTCCCCCCAAGTTGCGGGTTCACCTCGCACCGACTAACATTCGGGATGTGGTTCACAAACGCTTGCTCAAAAAAGCCCCTAGCAAGGAACCAGAAATCAGAGCTTTATTTCAGCAACATCGTAGCGATTTGAAACTCTACGGTTATAAATGTGACTCAATGACTGAGGAAGACTTTTTAGAAGTTTATCCTATGCTTCCTGGCTATGTTGATTTGCTGATGCAGATTACTTCTAACCTCCGCACTCGTTCCAGTCGCGCTAAGGGTGACGACTACGCGATTCGCGGACTATTGCAACTTTTGGGGGAATTGTTTCGAGAACAGAAATTGGGAGACAAGCCTATAGGTGCTTTGGTGACGTTGGAGAATATCTACGAAGTGCAACAATCAGCTTTAGATGCTGATGTGCAGAATACTTTAGCTCGATTATTCAGCCATGAACAAGTAATTAATGATCAAATGGCGGTAAAAGTGGCTAAAGTTGTGGCACTGTTAGAATTAATTCAAGAACAAGAACCCACTACCGCTAATTTAGTTAGTCAATGCCTTTATTCTGAATTAGGTATGGGTAATCCCGAATCGATTGTTACCCTAGCATTAGAAAAATTACGGGGTTTAGGGTTGCTTTCTTATTCTGATAAACTCGGCTATAAAATTCAAAGTTCGGCTGGACAAGAATGGCAAAGAGAACGGGAGCAATATAGTGTAATTCCTGATGCCATTAGTATCATTGTTGGGGAAAAACTCAAAACTATTTTAGGTAGTGTGACTCGTCCCCACTATAAAAATAAAAGCTTTTATTGGGCAGCATTTTATAGTGATGGTAGACAACGCCAAGATGAAAGATTACAGTCTACTAACGATGTGGCTGTGGTGACAGTGGATTTTCGCTATTTGACCAATAATGAAGACCGCAATCCCAATACATGGATACCCTTGAGTAGTAGCCCTAATTTGCAGAATCGCCTAATTTGGGTAGTAGGGACAATGGGTGATTTAGCTAGTTCAGTCAAAGAGTTGGCGAAATCACGGCATATTATTCAGAAATACGAAGGTCGTCACCAGACCATATCTAAAGATAAACAGCGTTTGTGGTTTGAAGAACAAGGACGTTGTGATGGCTTAGAAAAAGATGTGCAGAATGCGATCGCCCAAGCTTTTACTGAAGGTCAGATTTTCTTTCGGGGGCGACAAATCGATAAACCCCAGTATGGTACAACTTTTAACACTATTTTAGAACGGGTGGGTGAAAGCATTCTCCCTGAACTTTACAGCCATTATGTTGATATGGCGATTACACCAGATGAGTTGAAACAACTCCTAGAACCTAATCTATCCGGCCCCTCCCCTAAATTTATGAAAACAGGTTTGGGTATTCTGGAACTAGATGCAGGTAAATATTCGCCCACCTGTAGCGGTGAAGTTCCTAGCCGCATCGCCCAATATATCCAAGACCAAAACGGGGTGGGTGGTAATGTTTTACTCAACTACTTTGGTAGCGCCCCCTATGGCTATCCGGCTGATGTGGTGAAAGCTTGTCTGGTGGGGTTACTACGTGGGGATAAGGTGCGGATTCGTCCCCAAGCAGGGCCAGAAATTACCTCCGTGCGTGACCCTGGTGTGAGAGATATCTTTGAGAAAGACCGAGAAATCAAACGTGCGGATATTCTTCCACCCAACGAAACCAATATTAGCCCACGCGATCGCATTGCCATTTGCAAGTTATTTAAAGACTCCCTCGAAGTCGATTTAGACCGGGAAAATGATGCGATCGCTGATGCTGCTTTTCAACAATTCCCCGGTTTAATCAAGCGGTTACAAGATATTGAAAGACGGTACAATCTATTACCCAATCGTCCAGAGTTACCAGTAGTATTACATAAACTGCGAGAAGCTTTAGAAAAATGTACCGCCTCCCGCCAAGTAGAAAAAACAGTGATTGCAGTCAAAAGATATTTAGATGAACTGCGGGATGGTATTCAGCAGCTTGGTATCGTGGAAATAGATTTAACTGATACTGCTGTGGCTGCAATTACTAGGGCGGTGAGTATTCAAGAACACCAAGTCAAGCAATTGCAAGATATAGAGAGTTTAGCAGAAATAAGTGATGCGATCGCCGCCTTAGAAACCCAACTCCAAAGCGATCGCCCTTGGCGAGAGATTAACAGCTTAGAGCCGCAATTGCAAGCCATAGAGCAACATTATCAAACCGTGCGCTTGCAACTCATCGAGCGCCAAGAACAGCAAACCGCAGAAATCCGCAGACGTGTTAAACAGCGTTCCCAATTTAATCGACTCAGTGAAAAACAGTCTGCATACGTATTTCACCCCATAGAGCAAGCCGCCTTTGATACCACCAAAGATGCCCTTTATCCTTCCTTATTGCAACTGCGAGATTCCGCCCCCATTCAGATTAAAAAAGCTGAAGACACAACCAATAAAATTGTAGATGATTTAATATCTAAAGTTACTGAGGAGCAAGTAATACAGCTAGACTTAGAACTCAGTGGGCGTGAAATCAAAACCCCAGAAGAGGTAAAACTATTGTTAAAAGAAATCGAAGAGCGTTTATTAACCAAACTTAAAAACAATACCCGGATTCGCCTAACTTAATCCACCCCTATTCAAAGTTCCCCATAACAAATTATACAGATTATGGGGTGAGCATCTTGCTCAGAACATAGAACAGGACACACATCCCACAAAAAAATTTGGGCGTTGCTAAATCAAAGTATGAAACGCCAAAATTACCTTTATTTTTCTTAGCGGTGCTGAATTTGAAGATGAAATTTAAAGATCAACTCTTCTCAACTCTTACTCTCTGCGCCTCTGCGCCTCTGCGTGAAACAAATTCATATTTGAAATCAGCAACACCAAAACTTGAGATAATTTCCTAAAACTACGAATTACGAATTACAAATTACGAATTATCATGTATCTTTCCCCAGAAGCCAAAACCCAGCTATCAAACACCATCCGCACACTGCGAGAACGCCTGATTACCGATTTACACAACGCCGTAGACAGCACCTATCGCCTGTCTATTTCTGCGACAAAAGCCGAACTCCCAGAAGAACAAACAGAGAAGCGGAAACGGTTAGAAAACTGGTTGAAAGAACAAGTGCGTAGTGAGGGAAAGGGGAACAAAGAAACCGAAAAGCAACGCCAAGAACGCCATTTAAATACAGCCATAAAATTAGCCGCCGCCACATTACTGAATCGGCTGATAGTCATCAAACAAATGGAAGCCGCAGAAATAATTAAACCCAAAGTAGTTACAGGAGGTTGGCAAAGTCCAGGTTATCGGGAATTTCGAGAATTTGCACCGGAATTAATTAAAGATGACACCGAGGGTTACGGGACACTCTTAAAACTGCTATTTGACGAACTCGCCCAAGACTTACCAGGGTTATTTGGTAATGTGGGAGTTACAGTTTTATTTCCCATCCCTGCTAGTACCTTACGCGCAGTTATTGAAGCCTTAGACAACCCAGGCTTACAAGATGCTTGGCGGGATGATACCACATTGGGCTGGGTTTACCAATATTGGAACGACCCAGAACGGGAAGCATTAGACGCAAAACTCAATGGAGGGGGGAAAGTCGAACCCCACGAAATCGCCAGCAAAACCCAAATGTTCACCGAACGTTACATGGTGGAATGGTTATTACACAACAGTTTAGGGCAAATATGGCTGGCGATTTGTCAACAGCAAGGATGGACACCAGCAGTAGAAACAGATGGAACATTGCAACGTTTAGCAGCTAGGCGCGAAGAGTGGCGGGAAAAACGGGAACGGGGGGAAGTCGCCTTAGATGCGCTGATGGTGATAGAAACACCAACAGAAGAACGCTGGAAATATTGGGTTTCTCAACCTTTAACTGATGCGGCTGTAACTCATGCAGCTAAGAGCATCCGCGAGGTGAGAATACTTGACCCGGCTTGTGGTTCTGGGCATTTTTTAGTCATAGCTTTTGGGTTATTATTTGCTCTTTATCAAGAAGAAGCCCAGCATCGGGGGGAAAGTTGGAGTGATGCAGAAATTGTGGCTTCAATTTTAGAGAATAATTTATATGGTATTGATATTGATTCCAGGGCGGTACAAATTGCGGCGGCGGCGTTAGTATTAAAAGCGCGGTTGCTGTGTCCCAAAGTGGAAGTGAAGCGGTTAAATTTGGTAGCGTCAAATTTGCAATTGTCAGCGCTGGCGGAAAATGACCCCGCACGAATGGAACTGCGCCAGGAGGTAAGATTAGCAACGGGTATTCCTGAGCAGTTGACTGATAAAATTGTGGAAGCGTTGAAAGGTGCAGACTATTTGGGGAGTTTGTTGAAGGTTAACGCAGAAGTAGATCAGGCAATTAATCAGTATGAACGAGAAATATTTCGCCCTTTGCAGTTAGAAATTGGTCAAGTTGCGGTAGAAGAGAAATCAGCTTTTGATTCTGTTGAGGCGAAGAAGTTTTTACTAGAAAAATTAGAAAGTTTTTTAAACCGTTGCACCAGTGGCGATGATTTGGGTTTGCGGTTGCGGGGTGAACAATTAGCGGCGGGTGTGCGGTTTATTCGCATTGTGCGAGAAAATTTTTATGATTTAGTTATTGGTAATCCACCCTATCTAGGAACGAGTAAGATGGTGGATGCTAAATATATAGCCAAAGAATATCCTAAAGGAAAAGAAAATTTATATGCAGCATTTTTAGAACGGAGTTTACAACTTGCAAATGAGGGTGGTTTCTCTGTATTGGTAGTAATGCGAAATTGGATGTTTATTCAGCAATTTAGCAAACTTCGAGAATGGTTATTGGACAATTATGATTTGCGAATGATAGGAGATTTAAATACGGCTGCTTTTGAAGATGTGCAAAACTCCGAAGTTCTTGCTGTCATGATGAGTATATTTATCAAATCATCACCAAGCGGAGAAATTAGTATAGCAATGCAGTCAACTCCGTTAGATGAAAATGTTTATGACAGAAAGCGAACAAAACGAAAACAAGCTGCTCTTTTGTCACAAGCGTGGAGGTATGAATTTTTGAGCGATCGCTTTAATCTTATCAAAGAAAAGCCTCTCATGTATTGGTGGGATGATGAATTTCTCAGACGCTATGCTGAGACACCAAAATTAGGTGATGAAACTGATGTCAAGCAAGGGATGGCGACAGCTAATAATACTAGATTTTTACGCCTACCTTGGGAAATTAAGGTTAGTAATTTATTAATTTGTCCAGCAACTGAGTCTTTATTTTATTTACCTAATTATCAATGGGTTCCTTACATTAAAGGTGCAGCAGGGAAAGCGTGGTTTGAACCTCTTACCGAAGTTTTAAGTTGGGAACCTAATGCATTAGCTGTTAAGTTGATGGAACGTGATGGAAAACAAACTTCACGTCCTCAAAATGAGCGATTCTATTTTAAGCAAGGTATATCTTATTCAACTATTGGGGCTTACTTTTCTGCACGTTGTAATCGTTTCAAAAGCGTTTTTGATGTATCTGGCTCATCTGTATTTCCTATAAATATACCTAATGCTGTTTGTTTAATGAACAGTAAAACTGCACAAAACTTTCTTTCAGCTTTAAACCCAACAGTTAATTTTCAAGTCGGAGATGTAAAACGCCTCCCCTTATTCCCTATAGAATCAGCAGACGAAATCTTCAGCAAACTAGAAGAAGCCTTCACTGAACACGAAGCCGCCCGCGAAACATCGGTAGAATTTCGACAACCCGCCCCCTCAGCCTGGAACTACGCCCAAACCTGGGCGCAAACCGCCGTAGACAGACAACCCGGAACACCCTTACCCCCCTATCAACCAACCTACGAACAACCACCAGCCACAAATTATATATCCTACGCCCTTGGTATCGCCCTCGGTCGCTTCCATAAAAACGGCGCAGGTATCATTGCAGGAAATCACACAGACGAAGCCGTTTTACCATACGGCATTTTATACCTTTCCGCCTACAACGACAACGACAGCTTACAACATCCCGCTTGCGAAATTCTCCAGCAAACTTGGGAAGATCATAGTACAGCGATCGCCAAAGGTAAAACCCTCAGTGAATGGCTGCGACAATCATTTTTCAAAGACATTCACTTAGGAATGTACGAAAACCGCCCCATATACTTTCCCATCTCATCCGCCAAAAAGAACTTCGTCGCCTACATCAGCATTCACCGGTGGACAGAAAACACCTTACAAACCCTTTTAGCAGATTACCTCAGACCCGAACTCAACCAAATTGAAGGCGAACTTAACGACTTAATCGAATCTCGCAACCAAGGCGATAAAAAAACCCAAGCCAAAGCCGAAGAACGTTATCACAAACTCCAACAACAGCAAACCGAACTCAAAACCCTCATCGACCTAGTAAGACAATGCGCCGAAGAAGGCGCACCCCCCGCCAACCCCAAAGACACACCCCGTCCAGCCAACGCCCGTTTTCACCTCGACTTAGATGATGGCGTAATGATTAACAGCGCCGCCCTCTGGCCATTACTAGAACCCCAATGGACACAACCCAAAAAATGGTGGTCAGAACTTTGCAACGCCCAAGGTAAAAAAGACTACGACTGGTCACACTTAGCCGCCCGCTATTTTCCCCAACGGGTAGACGAGAAAACTCAACAAGACCCATCCCTAGCAGTCGCCCACGGCTGTTTCTGGAAATACCACCCCGCCAAAGCCTACGAATGGGAACTGAGACTACAAGACGAAATCGCCCCCGATTTCACCATAGATGAAATTGACTCCCACGAACTGCGAGAAGAATTTATACAACAAAACCCTGAACTTGTAGAAGAATTACTAGAAAAAGAACAAAAGCGGCGCGATCGTAAATACAAAAAACAAACCCCAGACTGGACAATTCCCCAGCCTCCAGATTATGAAGAAGAATGAGGGAATTGGGAATTGGGAATTGGGGACTTCATTTACCCTCAATCATCCAAACAATTTTTTTTCAAAATTTATATTAAACTTGTTTAGCAATACATAGCGCAAAATCACACCAATAGAACTTACGTAAGATTAACGTATTCTTGTCATTGCGACCGCAGGGAAGCAATCTCAAACCTAAATTTTTCGTACTCCGTGCGTAAGTCCTAAGCAATTAAATTGAAATAAGTCTCTGGAATGACCGTATAAATGAATCAGCAAAATTTAAAAACATCATACAATACAAACAATGTATGGGAAGATTTAGTAATTTCGATTTTATCTGTAAATCAATATACACTAAGTAAAACTTATTTAAGTATTGAAACTATGAGGCAAGTAGGATTATTTAATCCCGATAATTTAATACAATGGGATAGTAATGAGATTAATGAGCATCTTCGTCAAGGAGGTTGCGAACGAGGTTCTTTTATGACCAATCTATTTGCTGAAAGATTGGCAGCTTTAGGAGCATTAATTGCTAATCAAGGTATAAGCAAGTGCGAACAAATTCTTTTGAGTAGAGATAAAAAACTAATTACAGATTTTTTAATGCCTGTAAAAGGAATTGGACCAAAAGTTATTCAAAATTTATTTTTGCTTCAAGAACTATAAATACTTAATATTGAAAAATAAAAATAAGAACTTAATATAGGATTCCTATTTGATTTTTGAAAAAATTCAGTATGCTCTTACTAATTTTTTCCTGTTCCATGTTCCCTGTTCCCTGTTCCCTATCTCTACGAGTAATTTTAGTAATCAAACCGGATTCCTATATTTTATGAACACATCACAATAAATAATATAAGCACTACACTTCAATTTTTAATATTGTTGCTATGGACATGAATTTTTTAATTCAGGATAAACTTGATTAACATTCGGTTCTTTTAGTCCATACCAAGTAACATTAGTGATTTGTACCTTATTATACTGTTTATGGTATTTATAATATGTTTTTAAATTAACTGTCTCATTAGGAAGTATAGTTTTTCCAATATCAACTAATTCAAAACCACTAAAACAAGGTTGTTCAGTTAATTTATTACCTCTTTCATCATAAAGATTAACTTTAATAACCAAATATCTTTGAGGGATATTAGTTATGTTTTTAATGACAGTATCAACCCATGCTTGACAATATCTGCTAGGCTTAAGAATTGTACAAAATGTTTTAAGATAAGTAATCTTTACACCTTTTAGGGTATTGGCTATTTTTACAGGGATGGACTGCCTGAAAGTATATGTAATGTAATTAATTCCCCATTTACCATCGTGAGCATCTTCTATTGTTTCAAACTGTTGTACCACTCCATTTATCAAACCAAACATCTCTGAGTAACCAGAGTGATACTGTTTAAATTCTACTGCATAGGCTTGATAACTTTGGCAATTATTTATAATATCTCTGCTAAGAATAAGCATAAGTTGAGGAGAATTTGTAAAAGACTTTACTGAATGATTATTGTCATCAGACCACAGCAAAAATGAAATAATTTTTCCATCAGGTGTATTCTTATATAAATCAGAGATTTTCTGTTTTAGAGGATAAAATTTTATATTTTTACTTTTGAGTTTATTTTTAGTTTTTTCTATAGCATTGCGACAACTATAATCACTAATTTCCTTGTAATCTAAAAGGACTTCCGCAGAATCCAAAAATACTTGTTCTTGGGCGACAGATTTCTGAATGTAAAAGAAAGAGGAAATATGTAATAAAACTGATATGGCTATAACATAGCGTAAAAACCCTGGAATTTTGTAAAACATTGGGATTCCTCTATTGATAAATATGTAATACCAATTTAATGTGAAGTTGCATATAATTCAGAGCTTGAAAACGCTGTCAATTAAACAATCGTTTTGTGCAGCTTCATAAAAAAATGGGATAAGATAACAATCTTACCAAGTTTTTCCTAAAAAATTATTATAAACAGCAATTAGCAAGTAAAATTAGTATAAGAAATATTAATATTATCAAACTTGTCTGGGTGGAGTATAAAGCCCTTTGATGTACCTCACTAATATGGAAAATGCTGTATTTTATATTTAACGACCCATCCCCCATTCCCCATGTCCATCATTACCACTTATTTAGAAGACGAAATCAAACAGAAATTAAGGGAACAAGGTATAGTCATTTGGCTAGATAAAGACGCACACTATAACAATTATGTTGATGAACTAATAACCCGCCATCGCCAAGGTGAATTTTTCGCCCCAGTCGTCGCCTTTCGCGGTAGTTATTTAGAAATGTTATTCGCCCTAGAATCTTATGGTAATGGACTTGTACCAGAACCATTACTAATTCATCTCCCCGGACATACAGAAGAAACTATTCGCAAAACCCCTATTTTAGAACTTTACCGGGCTGGTTCTCGTTTCCGCAAAGCCTTAGACACCCTCATCCGGGAAGCCGCCACAGGTCAAGTTACCCCCACAGAATTAGAAAACTACCTTTCTCAAGGCATTACCGACCTCACAGCCGCCGAAAAATGGTTAGAAAATACCCTCTCCCAACCCCAAGACAGCCTAGCTAAATACTTAGAAAATATCAGCCTAGAGTGGATTTTGGCAGGGTTACTGGATTTAGACAGCATCATAGATAAAACTAAAAAACTACGAGCTAAATTCCCAGATACCCACAGCCTCGACACCCTGACTCAACATCTTTACCGTCACACAGGAATGGATGAGGCGTTTTTACAATTCTACTGCAACCAAGAAACCCTCTCCTTTTCCCGACTTGGTGAAGCCTTCGCCGCTTGGTTAATGTGCGTTGAATATGTCCAAGACCTCAACCGTTCACCCCATCTTTCCCAACTCCAACCCCTCAGCCAACTGTCTCCACCCCTGCGGAAAAACTGTAAGCACCTAATAGAATATCTCCGCCAACGCCATCCCGACACCTACGCCGCCAAAGCGGTAATTGTCGAATCTCACCTAGAACCAGAACTACAAACACTTACCCCAGAAGAATTAAGCAAAATTCAGACATTCCAATGGGGAGAAACTGTAGTTTTAGCAGCCGCAGTCCAAGCACTATTAGCCGGGGAATTTAGCAAAGTTTTAGCTTGGTCACAACCACGCACAGAACTACCTGCATTTTGGTTAGAACGCAGTCAAAGCACCGCCCTAGGCCAAGCCTCTTCCAGAGAAACCCAGCGCTCCCATAAAATAGAATGGACACTCATCCAAGCTGCTGCAACTTTAGGCGATAAAATTCAACACTCAGGACGCATCAAAACCTTAGATAATCTCAGAGCCGCCCTAGAATACTATACCCAATCTGGTTATCAAATAGACCTAGCCCATCGCCGCTTTGAGCAACAATGCTTAAACCTGCTAGAGTCTAAATTACCCCACTTTGCCCAACTCCAGGAAGCCACAGAACAACTCCGCCGCCAATATCGAGTTTGGGTTGATACCTTAGCCCAAGACTTCACAGCCATCTGCCAAAAAGACAGCTTTTTACCAGAAGACGACCTCCAACAGCGTACCCTCTACGACCAAGTTATCCACCCCCTCACCCAAAACAATCATAAAAAAGTTGCCTACTTTTTAATAGATGCCTTCCGCTACGAAATGGCCACAGAACTGCTCAAAGAATTTACCGAAGCTGGCAGCGTAGTCTCACTGAAAGCAAGGTATGCAGAATTACCCAGCATCACAGCAGTAGGCATGAACGCCTTAGCCCCTGTCAGCCAAGGAGGAAAGCTATTTTTAGCTGGCGACAATGGCTTTAAGGGTTTTAAAACAGGTGAATATACAGTCCGCACCCCTAAAGAAAGGGTGAGGGCGATGAAAGATAAAAGTATCTCTCTCGGTAACAGTAGCAAAGATATCCCCAGTTTCAACTTAACTGAAGTTCGGAATAATACAACATCTAAACTCAAAAAAAGCTGTGCTGATGCCCGTTTAATTGTCATTCACAGTCGAGAAATTGACGACGCAGGGGAAGCTAACCTGGGTTTAGCCACCTTTGAAACTTGGCTGCAACAAATTAAAGCCGCCTGGAATCACTTAAAAAATATTGGTATAAATGAATTTGTCTTGACTGCGGATCATGGTTTTTTACTGCAAGATCATACCACTCAAGAAATAAAATATGGTAGTAAAAAAGACCCCAACCGCCGCCATATCCTAGATTTAGAACCACGCTCAGAGGAAGGGTGCGTCACAGTTTCCCTGAGTTCCCTAAAATACGAGGGACAAAATAAATACTTAATTTTTAGCAAAAATACATCTGTATTCGCCACAGGTAATCCCGGCGCTACCTTTGTACACGGTGGTAACAGCTTACAAGAGCGTGTGATTCCTGTACTCACAATATCTCAGCGTTATAACTCCCACTTGGGAATGGGTAAATACTTAATTGAAGCCCAAGCACATAATAATAACATTCGCTTGAGAGTTAAACCAGCCCCCTTACCCCAAAGTGTGTTAAATTTTGCCGAAGCCAAGACAATTAATTTAGCTTTTCATGTTCCTAACCGTCAGGATATCCAAATCACAATTAAAGATGTTATCGGCGCAGGCATAAATAACCAACTACTGCAAATTCCCGTTACAGGTGAATGGGTAGAAGTGGTATTCGACCTGAGAGGACAACGTGATGAACGAGTCCGCATTGAGATTTTTCACCCAGATGGTATTGAAGATGTAGAGGCGACTATTCCCCAAGAATACTTTGACGTTTCTGGTTCTCTGAAAACCGAAGTTACCACCACTCAAGCACCAACCAGCAATGATTGGCAAGATAGTTTTGCAGACCAAGCAATAGCGCAAGTATTCCTTCATCTCCAACAACATAACTCTATTACCGAAACAGAACTTACCCAAATTCTCGGTAATGCCCGAAAAGCTAGACGCTTTGCTTTAGAGTTTGAGGAATACTTGAAGAAAGTTCCCTTCTCAGTCAGGATTGAAACAACAAATAACGGTAAGCGTTACGTTAAGCAAAATTAAAATAAAAATTAACTATGGCAATCAGTGAACGAGATATTGAGCATATCTTTGAACGCCTACGTTCTGGTGTGGTTCCAGAAAGAGGTTTAGAAGCTTTTGCTGTCGGTATTGACAAACAACGTACAGAAATTCATCGCCAACTCAAATTAGCAGCCGATGGGGAAGGTGTATTTAAATTCCTCCGTGGGGGTTATGGCTGTGGTAAAACATTTATGTCATGCTTGGCAATTTTGGATGCCCAAGGCCAAGGTTTTGCTACTAGCTTTGTCGTGGTTTCTGACAACGATTTACACTTTTATAAATTTGATGATGTTTACCGCAAGGTTGTGCAAGAATTAGGGACTAGCTCCTGTCCTAGAGGTGCTTTAAGCGACATCATTGACCGTTGGATTGCCCGTGTAGAAGATGCCTTGATTTCTGGGGGTGCTGACGAAAACAGTGATGAATTTGATACTCTAGTGCAGCAACGCATGGAAGAAGAACTCGCTTCTCTGACTGGTGGTAAAGCCCCAGAAGATATGGCTAGGGTACTGCGGACTATTTTTATACTTAAACAAAAAGGTGAAATCGCCGAAGCTAGTGCTTTACTTTCTTGGCTTTCAGGTAGCGAAAATGTAGCCGCCAGCGCCAAAAAAACCGCCGCAATTAAAGGAGATATTGTCAGCCGGGATGCTCTCGATTATCTACACGGCATTTTAGAGATTGTCAAAGCTTCAGGCTATAAGGGTTTGGTGATTGTTATTGATGAAGTAGAAACAATTTTGCGAATGCGTCACGATAGCCGAGGTAAGTCCTTAAATGGAATTCGACAAATTTGTGATGCCGCAGACCGCTATAAAGGCTTACTCTGGATTTTTACAGGGACTCCTGAATTCTATGATACCAAACGCGGTGTAGCAGGCTTGGAACCTTTGAGCGATCGCATCCAATTTTTAGCTCCCGGTGGCTTTGCTAACCCTCGCCAACCCCAGTTAGAACTTAAACCTTTTGATGCTCAACGCCTCAAAGAAGTAGCCTTAAAATTGCGGGAAATTTATCCCACGGTGAATAAAACAGTCTTAAATACCAAAGTCACCTCAGACTTTATTGAACAACTAGTTGCCAAAGTCACGGCTGGCTTTAAAGGTGATGTTGGCGTAGTTCCCCGCCAGTTTCTACGTCAATTTGTCAATGTGTTAGACTTGGCGGCTGATGATGAGGAATTTGACCCCATGATTGCCGAGGGCTTTGAAGTTACTAATTTAACCGAAGCCGAAATTCGCATTCGGGAAGGTCGCCCCCTTTTTGATGCTGAACCAGAAGATATTCAAGGCTACGCTGTGGAATTTTAATTAGGTGGGGAATTGGGAATCGGTAATTGATAATTGGTAATTGGTAATTGGGATGGGTTCTAATTTTGAATTTTGAATTTTTATGACTTCTACCTTTGCACGTTTTCCGCCGCGTCTACAACAAGCAATTGTCTCCCGCTTGGGCTGGTCTTCTCTGCGCCCTGTGCAAGAACTGGCGGGACAAGCCTTACTAGATGGTAAAAATGCGGTAATTTTAGCTCCTACCGCCGGAGGGAAAACAGAAGCCTCTATCTTTCCGCTATTGGCAATGTTAATGGAGCGTGAACCCCAAGGAGTTGGTCTAATTTATATCGCGCCCATCAAGGCTCTCTTAAATAACCAAGCAGAACGTTTGGGAACTTATACAGAAATGGTGGGTTTGCGGCGCTTCCTGTGGCATGGTGATATTAAAGATTCCCATAAACGGGCTTTTATTAAAGAACCAACCGCAGTCTTAATGACTACCCCGGAATCTTTAGAAGTGATGCTGCTATCTACCAAAGTACCCCATGCCAAAGTATTTGGAGATTTACGCGCTGTCATCATTGATGAAGTCCACGCCTTAGCGGGTACAGACCGAGGCGCTCACCTGATGTCTGTGATGGAACGGCTAAAGCGTTATACAGTCAATGATATTCAGCGCGTAGGATTGAGTGCTACCGTTGGTAATCCGGCCGATATTCTCCGTTGGTTGCAAGGCACATCCAAACGGGAAGGTGATGTGATAGATCCGCCAAAAGTACCTTCTCAAAAAGATTTGCGTGTTTATTTACGAGATACACTAGGAGCGATCGCTCAAGAAGCTAGTCAAATCACCCAGGGGAAAAAGAGTCTGTTCTTTTGTGACAGTCGCTCACTGGCTGAAGAAATCGCCGAACGAATGCGAAATCGCGGCACTGATGTATTCGTTCACCATAGTTCCGTCTCTCTAGAAGAACGCACCGCCGCCGAGGAACGTTTTCAAACCGGGAGTAATACCAGCATTATTTGTACTTCTACCCTAGAGTTAGGTATTGATGTGGGTGACTTAGATTTGGTATTGCAAGCTAATGCAGCTTCTACAGTTTCTTCCTTTTTACAACGCTTGGGAAGGACTGGGAGAAGGACTGGTCAACGTGCCAACACCACTTTTTTTTGTGAAAATGTGGAGACAATATTGCAAGCGATCGCTATTGTTGAACTAGCGAGAACAAACTGGGTAGAATCTGTTCCCATTCAAACGAGAGCTTGGGCTGTAATGGTGCATCAGTTACTAGCCTTAACTCTACAATTTGGTGCTATTAGTCCAGAACGCTGCTGGGAACATTTGTCTGGCGTACCTGATTTTTCTGGTATCAACTATACAGAGTTTGAGGTACTAATCAAGCACATGATTCAAGAAGACTTCCTATTTCATGCAGGTGGGTTACTCTCAATGGGGGATAAAGCAGAACGGGTTTTTGGTCGAAAAAACTTTATGGAACTCTACGCCGTTTTTAGTAGCCCATTGCTTTACAAAGTACAGACACCATCTGGTTACACCATCGGCTCGTTACAGCAAGCATTTGTGGATAAGCTAGTTGCAGATATGAGTTCTTTCCTGCTTAGTGGTAAGGCTTGGACTGTTACCCACATCAACCACCAAGAGCGTATTGTTGGGGTTGTCCCGGCTCCTCGTGGTAAAAAACCAAGTTGGGGAGGTTTTGCTCCGCAACTACTAGGTTTTGACCTGTGTCAGCAAATTGCTCAAATCATTAGAACAGAAGATATTATTCCTTATATTGACCCTAGAGCGCAAGCAGCTGTAGATGAATTTCGGACTGACCTGAGACCATTACTAACAAATTCACCATCAAGTATTCAGATAGACAACGAACGAGCGCTATGGTGGACTTTTGCAGGTGGACAGATTAATCATACCCTCAAATATGGTCTGCAATTTCACCATGATTGGAAGATTGTTGTTGATAACTTCAAGCTCAAAATAGAGGGAGAAAGTCTTGGTCAGGCTACCTTAAGTTTAGCGATCGCTCAGATGAGTGATCAAGACTTTTGGCAAAGCTCTCATATACAAAAATTCATCCTGTCACAATTGCCAGAGTATCGTCTGAGCAAGTTTCAGGCAGCATTACCAGAAATCTATTCTTTAGAGATGATTGGTAATTTTTTGCTAAACCTTCCTGGCGCAGCGAATTTTTTGTATTTAAAATTCAACTAAACCCACAAGTCATTTTTGCCTCGAATCCGGTAATGCCACCCTAATTCAACTTTTAGATAGCGCAAGAGTTGGTTTGCATTCATTGTTATATAAATGATGTACGAAGCAGGACAATTGTTGGATAATAGCTATGCTGGCCACCTCGCGGCAATAACAAGAAGCATTAAAACATTATGATTATCGCCTTTACCAATCAAAAAGGCGGCGTAGGCAAATCAACTGCGGCTGTTCATCTGGCGTATTGGCTTAGTCAACGCCAAAAAACACTCATGGTTGATGCCGATGCCCAACAAAGCAGTTCCGTCTGGGCTAAATCTTTAGGTCTGGTTTACCAAGTTATTCAAGACCCAGAAGAGTTGTTTGAAAAAATTCCTGACTTAGCTATCGAGTATTCAGCCTTGGTCATTGATGCCCCTGGTTCACTTTCTGAAACTACTAAAGCAATACTGGCTCGTTGTGATATAGCTTTAGTTCCCTGCCAACCTTCTGGCTTAGATTTACACAGCAGTCATAAAATTTTGCGTTTTATCAAACACGCCACTGAATTGCGCTCTGGTTATCCCAAAGCTGCTTTATTTTTGAGCCGCGCTACCAAAGGTACAGTGTTAGAGCGAGAAGCCAGAGAAGCTCTCATAGCCACGGGAACCCATTTACTGAAAGCTGCTATCTATCAAAAACAGTGCATTGCTGATGCTCCTGGTCAGGGGTGTACCGTATTTCAAATGTCAGGCAAAGCCGCAACCGAAGCCGCAACCGATTATGAGGCATTGTTTCAAGAAGCTTTGGAGGTACTGAATGTCAAGTAAAAGGCGAGAACTCAAAGATTTTTTATATGAAAACACTGAGCCAACCAGCGATTCACCGCCGCCAACCACAACGGTAGCTGTATCTGCTATTAGTTTGCCCTCTCAGCAACCACGGCGCTATTTTGATCCGCTCAAGATGGAGCAACTGATTCAATCTGTGAAAGAGCATGGCATTTTAGAAAACCTGCTCATTCGACCAATTTCAAGTCAACCAGGGCAGTATGAATTAGTAGCCGGAGAAAGACGTTATCGGGCAGCGCAAGCTGTGGGATTATTAGAAGTTCCTGTTACCATCCGAACATTAACTGATTCTGAAGCTTTTACCATTGCCTTAGTAGAAAATCTCCAACGAGAAGACCTGAATCCAGTAGAAGAAACAGAAGGCATTTTGCAGCTACTGTCACTGCGATTAGAATCCACTCCAAATGAAGTTACAGCTTTGCTTTACAGGATGTTGAATGATATTTCCCGATTGACTAATAACGTTATTAGTCAACCAGAAGCTGAAGCAATTAAGGCGATATTTACGGACTTAGGGCTGATGGGGTGGGAGTCTTTTGTGAGTAATCGTCTACCTTTACTAAAACTACCTACAGATATATTAGAGGCGTTGCGTTCTGGGAAAATTGAGTATACCAAGGCCAATGCCATTGCACGGGTGAAGAATGAACAGTTACGCCAAAGTTTACTAGCAGAAGCGATCGCTAGTCGGTTATCGCTAACTCAAATTAAAGAACGTATCCGTGGTTTTAATGAAACTAAACCTAGTCAGGATACCTCAAATCCTCTCAAGCAGCGCATTTCATCTATTTTGGGACGAGTGCAAAAAACAAAGGTTTTATCAAATCCCCAAAAGCAAAAACAATTAGAAAAACTGCTATTTCAAATGGAAAATTTACTAGAAGAAGATTGATATTATGCACCCATAAAATTACTAAATAAAATTAATTTGGGGTATATATAGGTGCTTTATAGGGGTTAAGTATTCCCCAAAAAGAGACTAGAGACTTGCATTTTTTTCTTTTGACCCCTATATGCAACCTACATACACCCTATGCAGGAGCCACTTAGGGACTATATTGCTTAAAATAAAATAATTTGGGGTATATACAGGGGCTATATAGGGGATAAATATACCCTAACACGAAAATTGAAAATAATTAAAAATTTAGCACCTATATAGGGTATATATAGGTGATGCTTAGGGCCTTTTTGTACCCCACTGCTTTTTGTACCCCACTTAACCCCCATGCCCAACATTCACGCCTTGCAAAAAATTTTTCCAGCAGGATTCGATAACGGTTACGGCAGCCTGAAACTTTTCGTCGATGGATTTGAAGTCGTTCGCATCCCCAGCTATATTTCCACCGCAGAGATGGAAGATGTTCCAGGAAGAATAATTTTAGACGGTGCTGCTTACACCGTAGGAGAATCTGCGTTTCGTACAGGTTATCATTTTGATCGCAACACTGACCACAACGAAAACAAAATTAAAAATGCGCTGTTGATGTTACTTGGTGGATTAGCACATCTGCCATATCGTAAAGCTTGGCATTTAAAATTAGTCGTCAGCTTACATGACATCGGACTAGCAGAAGATTTAAAACAAGAACTCAACGGAGAATATCAACCAATCCTGTCCGGGAAAAAATCAGATGTCACCATAGAAATAATCAAAGTCGTCCCAGAAGGAATGGGTGCATTGTTTGGGCATCCGCTTCCCCCCAAATTAACCGTCCTAGATTTTGGTAATGGCACCACACTTTATTCTCGTTACAACCAAGGAAAGCGAGAAGTTCATACCCCCTACCCCGCAGGTGTAGAAGTTCTCATCGAAGACATTGCCGAAAAAATGAAACGTCTCAACGGCGGGAAAATCGGGAACGCCTCCCAGATTAGATTTTGTTTGGAAGGAGGACATACCAGATACAGTCGTGACATAGACATCAAAGAAATATACAGCAGTTGTCTGAAAGATTGGTATGAAAAATTTTTAAAGAAACCCGTAAATCTGACACTAGATGCCAAACACCAGGGAGATGAGATTTGGGCAATTGGTGGAGGCTGCTTGTTACCTGGATTTAAGAAACTGTTGGAGAAGAACGGGTTCAAAATTCTGGACAATCCTGTAGAAGCTAATGCCTGTGGATTGCTAGAGATGGCAAAAGCCATGATGAACAAGAATCTTTAGCCTCCTGATTGACCTTTTTTGAATTGATTTGACCGCCCCTGGCTTGAGCTATGGGGTAAAGATGCGCGAATTTTGAATCAACAAATTTGAATGGGAGCGAAGCCAATGACCCCGGAAAAAGTTCGGATTAAAGATAGCTACCGAGAACGTATATTTGCCGAATCACAGCAACTAGATAAAAGTTACCTAGAGACGCTTTACTTTATTATTGATTGCTATTTTGCTTTCAAAAAGGGTGTATTCCCTACACAACAAGTAGTTACACAAGTTACACATACCCCAGCTTTCAACCCGATTACTACAAATCCCAGCCCACAAGACCAGCCCTCTGCAACTCCATCACCACCGGAAAATCCCAAAGATTCTGAGGGCGAAACATTCATCCTGGATTTTGATTTGTAGTTGTGATGTCTTGGTGTAGCTCAACTAGCGATTAATGATCCAGATATTTTGGCTGTGATAAAAATCGCCGCGTTGCTCCAAGACAAACCCACCGAGTAACAATCCCAGCCAGACTTCCACCATTGGCATCCGTAACATCCGTTGAAGTTTAGTTAAAGAAATTTCACCTTGAACTTGTGTCAGATAGTGAGCGATCGCACGCTGCCATTTTTGCACATCTTCATCACTAGCCAAATTATGAACATCCTCTAAACTCGTCACCTCTTCTAGCATCGCCAACACTTGCGCCTTCTCCACAGGTGCTACCATTGAATCACCTGATTCAGCTATAGGGGAAAAGTGATGCGCTCCATGTGGTTGAAACGTTTGTGGTACTGGGGTTTCAATCAAATCATCTAAATCCAACTGCATTGTTGTTCGCACTAATCCCGCAAAAATATCGGTACTGATAACAGGCCCATCTGGATGATTTTGGTCATGTACATCCTGCAACAGTGACTCAGCACGGACTTTGAGAATATCTGCAATTTGAGTAAAAGCCAGTGCTGCGTTTGATAACTGTGCTTCTACAGGTAAATCATGCAGTTCTGCATCCAAACAATCCCAAACTGGAGCCAATGAAGATGTTACTTCTGACATTTCATCCAAGATATCCCAAATAGTTAACTGACGATATTTGGTCATTTCTATGATTCTGGATGTAACGGACAGGGACGGACGGGACAATGGTTGGGGCTAACCTCAAACATATCCTTATATTGATAGAGTGAGACATTATATTGTTGAGCAAATGCCTGTAACACCTGGTCAGTATAGGCGCGGATCTTACCCGCCGTTAATCCAAAACAGTGAATTGGTTCCAAGCGACAAATCGGTTTTTGTCCCAGCCACAGTTCTGCACCCAAGGCGTGTAATGGTTTATCTCCCGGTTCCTTATATAGATATAGCACCGCAAAATACGTTGTTGGTGGCGCAACTGTAATCTCATCAATTTCTGCTGAATTATTCTCAGTTCGGCTACGGTAGAACGAACGGCGATTGTGACAAACTTTCGGATTCCAACATCCATCCCCTTCACTACCATGCAGCACCTTTGCCTTAGAAGTTGGTAATTTAGCGCACAACTGACACTTGGCATTCAGTGGCTTGGGCATATAGGAAGGGTGTGGGGTGTAGGGTGTGGGGTGTAGGGTGTAGGAAAATCAGAAATAATTAACACTCTGCTACGTTCTACTTTCAAGAGAGCGAATTAAACCCAATAAAATTCTGCCAACTAATTTACATTGCTCAAGAACTGGATCTATGACTTCAGCAACAGCTAACTCTACACGAATTGAAAGTAAAAGATGTGTTTCAAGTTCTTTAAGTGAACCTTGAGCTATGTAGAGAAACTGAATGTACTCACCTCTTGTTCTTCTACCATAACCCTCAGCAATATTAGCTGGAATAGAAACAGAAGCTCTCCGAATTTGTGATGTCATACCATAAGTTTCTTCTTTAGGAAATTGCTTCGTAACTCTATAACACTCTTCTCCTAAATTCATAGCTTCTTGCCATGCTTTTAAATCCTGATATGATTGAATTGATGGTTTATTATTCATACTTTATCTAGCAGGAACACTATATTAAATTTCGCATTTATTTCATATCACTACACCCTACACCCTACACCCTACACCCAATACCCTTTTATCCCTCTTCGCCAATTGCGCGATAATAAGCAGAAATCGCCGCTTCTTGTTCACTGCGGAGTGTATACCGCCGGAATGCTCTCTCGCTTTGATGTCCCGTCAGCTTCCGAGCATGGCTAGGATCAATACCCAACAGTAATAAATCAGTCGCATAGGTATGACGAAAAGAGTGAGGATGCAACCCTTCAACTTCAGCAAGTTCACCTATTTTTTCGATAGCAAAGTAAATTCCGTGATAACTCAAGCGCTGTCCTTGATATGAAGCATGATGTGAAATCATTAATGGACTGAGGCTATTTAATTGTTCACCGAGTTCTTGGCGCAATCGCAAATACTCTGTTACAGCTTCTCGGCTTTGTTTTCGCAACGGCACTAAGCGCGGTTCATTAGTTTTCGTATCTGGTAAAAACAGCACCTTCCCATCAAAAGACCCAACATTTAACAGTACAACTTCCCCAGCCCGGAGTCCATGACTGAGAATGTGAACCATCGCTGTATCCCGTTGTTTTGTTTCTCCCAGAAACTCCAACGCTGACCATACCCGTTGCATTTGTTCTGGCGTTAAACTTTGAGCCGATGGTAGGGGGATTTTTTCTAGTTTTATTCCTAGTGTGGGATTGGTAGCAATAATCTCAGGATAGGTATAACACATCCACTTAAAAAAGCTTTTGAGAGCCGCAATTCCCGCATTCATGCTGCTTTTAGCCAGAGGTTTACCAGTATCGGTGCGTACATCATCCCGCAGATACTCTTTGTACTGCCCAAAATGACGTGGACGCAGATCATGATAGTGCAGTTCTGTCCAAGCCAAAAACCGCTTCAATTCTCGTTCGTAGAGCTTACGGCTGTTAGGCGCAAGGTTATTGCTGCGTAAAAACTCCTGTACCTTCACAAAACGAATATCAGTAGGCGCTGTTATTCTTTTTGATTGGCTACTCAATTTTGTGGAAGTATGAGCAGATGCGCCATTGTCATTTTCTAGTGGAATGAGTCTTATCGGTGGTAACGAATCTTTTTCTAAACTATCAGGCGATGGCATTTATTGACTTCCAAATTAAATATTACACACCAGCTTCAGTTCTAAGCGTTGTTTGAGCGAAAGTTGTCGTAGGCGAGCAAACAGAAATTTATCTGCCTCAATGTTCGTATCACTGGCCTGTGGCTGGTAATTCAGTTTTGAAGCAGAGTCCAGGGAACTTTTAGCCCGGAGCAAGGGGGATAATTCCGATGGAGATTCAACCCCACCTGTTGCCCTAACTTCCGCCTGCGTCTTCGTTGAACCTCTTCCCCTAATTAAATCGGCGTTTGCGGACATACAACCTTTAACCTGCGAATCAACCCTATAGTCTCATGAAAATCATACAGTAAAAAGAGTGCGAAACACAAAATAAGGAACTCTTATCTTCTATCCGACAAAATCTCCGATAATTACATACTTAAATTAACTTTATTAGTTTATGTATAAAATATTACTTTTTGTTGTAAACAAAGTGAAAATTGTTTTACAATAACAATACCTTCGCCAATTTACGAGGGTGAGTTGATTATGCATTAACCATTAATTCCCATTTCTTTGAGGCTTGGCAAAAACAATAGGTCATAAAAATTCCTTCCAGGTTTCCCACAAGGGGTTTTTAACGTATTAACCGCAGTATAAGGGTTTGAGATGAAAAACTACCTTTTTAGCGAAATGCCTATGTATGGGTGATTTTGCCAGTTTTGCCAAAATCGCGTTGCTCCCGATTGTCGCGGAAATTAACGACAATATTTGGCACAGTAATCGCCAATCGAATCGGTTATGGAGGCAGAAAGATAAATTCGCTCAACCCCTTGGACGCAGAGCTAAACCTACCAGTAGAACAATACTCCCACGGACTCAGGCAAAGAGTAGCGGTGGAAGTAGCTCGCTCTGGATTTAGGGAAACAGTAGAAATAATCGAAAAAACGACAGCAGCAAAAATAGGCAAGCGTCAAGCAGAAGAATTGGCTTATAAAAGTGCAAGTGATTTTGATGAATTCTATCGGCAGCAACAAGCTCAGTCTTTAGAATTGAAAGAAACCGGAGAAATAGTGGTGATTAGTGCGGATGGAAAGGGCGTTGTTGTGCGTACAGAAGATTTACGTGCCGACACCCAAAAGCGGGCTAGGGAAACGAGCAAGAAGTTAAACAAACGCTTAACTAAGGGCGAAAAGCGTAATTCTAAACGAATGGCAACGGTGGCTTCGGTTTATACAATCAATCCCTTTGTTCGCACACCCCAACAAATTGTTAACCCATCCGATGAAGATAAAAAAATGAAGCGACCTCGACCCATCGGGAAGCGTGTTTGGGCTTCTTTAACTAAACAACCAGAACTTGTGATCTCCGAGGCATTTGATGAGGCATTACACCGTGATCCAAACAAGCAAAAACGTTTTTGTGCATTGGTAGATGGAAATAAAACACAATTGTCGCTGCTGAAGAAATTTGCGAAATCTCACCATCTCAACTTAACGATTGTCCTCGATATTATCCATGTGATTGAGTATTTGTGGAAAGCTGCATTTGCTTTCTATTCCCATACGAATAAACAGGTAGAAGATTGGGTTAGTAAACGTTTACTACTTATCCTCTCAGGTAAATCAAGTTCCGTTGCTGCGGGTATGCGTCGAAGTGCAACTCTACGTCAACTTACTCCATCACAGCGTCAACCCGTGGATAATTGTGCTAGGTATTTACTCAACAATGCCAATTACCTCAAATACGATGATTACTTAAAAGCTGGGTTGCCCATCGCTACCGGGGTTATTGAAGGTGCTTGTCGTCATCTGATTAAAGACCGCATGGATATTACCGGGGCTAGATGGAGCCTAGCCGGTGCTGAGGCTGTTTTACGTCTTCGTTCTGTTTACATTAGCGGTGATTGGGATGAGTATTGGCGTTTTCATTTGCTCCAAGAACATCAACGCAATCACCTCGCTTTATACCAGGGTGCTATTCCTTTGATGAAGCAAGTGATTCAAGCTCGTTGTTCTATTACCCCTCCCACTCTTGCAATACCTGTCTAAACTCTATTCTCCGTCTTCCTAAAAGAGTCGCACCCAAAGAATATATGGCTTAATCATGGGCTATGAAGATATAAATGATCATGAAAATCTACGTCACGACCCGATATTTGCGCTCTGCGTGGGAAAAGTGGTGAATTCGCCAAAAGAATCAATTAAATTGGCGGGAAAGAGTACTTTAAATCGTCTGGAACATTGTCCAGAAAATGTATCTTCAAGGTGGGATAGTCGATATCATCGTATTGAACACGATGTATCAGCCATAGAAACACTCTTGGTTGAGCTATTTCTAGAATCTTATCAAAAGCCACCACGACAGATAATTTTGGATTTAGATGTTACTGATGATTTGGTACATGGTAATCAAGAAGAAACATTCTTCAATCCTTACAGCACTTACGTCTGTAATGAGGTACACTAGATTAAAATATAAATATTTTTAAATGAAGTCATACTCTGTCGATCTTAGAGAAAAAATAGTTGCAGCACATCTTGAGAAAAACATCTCAATTAGGAAAGTAGCTAACATATTTTCCGTGTCAAAGAGTTTAGTCCAAAAGCTTGTAAAACAACAAAAACTTAACGGGTGACAAGGTGGCTAAACAGCTTGTTTCATAAGGGATAGAGCCTGAA
>REBL01000126.1 GCA_007692755.1 Nodularia sp. (in: cyanobacteria)
ATAGAAAAAGGTATTGTTACATTCTATGCTTAAATTACCTTGGCGATTGCTATAACTGTCAACTACTCAAAAATAGAACTGTGGCTAGTAGGATGCGGTGGTACTGGTTCTTGGCTGGCTCCTTCTCTCGTGAGATTAGGCAAAGTTCTTTGTAATCAAGGTAAACAGGTAAAACTCTACTTTGTTGACCATGATTATGTTGAATCGGCGAATGTTCTCCGCCAGTGCTTCTCTGATGCCGAAATTGGACTGAATAAAGCCAAAACCTTAGCGCTGCGCTATTCCTTGGCTTGGAAGATGGAAATCACAGCGATCGCTCAACAATTCACTCCCCAATGGATTGTCCCCAGTTACAATAGTTTAACTATAATTACCGCTTGCGTAGATAATGCCAAAGCTAGACAATCCATTACCCAAGTCCTTCAGTACAACAATCATCGTCTTACCCCTGATATTTGGCATTTGGATTGCGGTAACTCCCAGCGTAGTGGTCAAGTATTGTTAGGTTCGCACCTATCAACCAATCCCAATGACTACCATTTTGCAACCTTGGGCTGCTTGCGTTTACCAGCCCCAAGCATACAGCAACCTGAGCTATTAATTGCACAACCAGAAGAGTTGGCAGACAACAACTTGTCCTGTGAACAACTAGCTTTAATCAACAGTCAGTCTTTGAGTATTAACCAGCGAGTTGCATCTGAGGCGTTTGATTATTTGTTACAGTTGACATCAGGAAAATTACGGCGATTTGCGACTTATTTTGATTTAGAGAGTGGTAGCGGAAAATCGCTGTACACAACGCAAGCTTCTATTATTGAAGCAATTCTTCAAGTACAAAACGGCGTAAATAACACAACCATTTGAAATCAATGAAAAGCCTATAAAATCAGCTTTTTGTAAATGCTCGCCTCTCAAGTTAACTAAGTGTTCTACATAAAATAATTGTACAGCGACTTCAATTCAGTAAACCAGCTCGTAATGCCAAGACAGCTGCCTGAGTGCGATCGCTTGCACAAAGTTTGTTCAACACACCCCGCACATATACTTTCACAGTCCCCAAGCTGATATAAAGTTTATTGGCAATCTCTTGATTCGTATAGCCTTGGACAATTAACTCCAATACTTGCAGTTCCCGATTGGTGAGTGGGTCTGCTTCCAGAATAGTTGCTTGCTCTGGGTCAATAGCAGAGATAGTCACTGTTTGAGTAGCATTTGGTTGAGCGATAGCTGATTGACGAGTATGCTTGAGAATAATTCGAGCGATCGCCGGATCAATCCACGACTGACCTTCATAAGTCACATATAACGCCTCTAGCAATAACTCAAATTTAATCGTTTTCACACAATAGGAGTCTGCACCAGCTGCAAACGCTGCCAGGACAGTTTGCTCGTTGGCAAAGGAAGTCAGCATAATTACTTTAGTCTGCGCTGCTACTTCTGACTCTAGAGATTTACGAAACTGCTGCACCAGCCATATTCCGTCTTGATCCGGTAAGCCAATATCAACAATCGCTATATCTGGTTTCGTACTTTGCAGCAGTTTCAACCCATTTTTAGCTGTGGCTTCATCACCTACAACTTGAATACCTTCTTGCTCGTTGAGAGAACTACGCATCCCAATCCGCGTTAAGTTGTGGTCTTCAATAATTACGACTCGGATATTTCCCATAATTCACAGCTTGGTAACTATACTTTTTTTATTGTCGAATATGGTTAAAAACAACGGATTACTCCATTGGACGAAAATTTTGAGCTATTCAGCCAAAATGTGGCTATTGAGATCCAAAGCCACATTTCAATGTTCTTAACCTAAAAACTGCTGTAAAAAATCTTCCTAAAGTATTAAAACAATATAAAACTACTGGAGTTAAACTAAACTCTACACAACTTATACTCACATATCTCTGCAACTACCTCCATAGGAGGATGTAACTTTTGCCTAACTGATAATTTTAGCTGCAAGTCATAAGCGAATTAACTACAAAACAAAGGGAAGCAACACGATTTTGTGGTCAGCATGGCAATGAAAATCCCACTTTTGCCCCGAAATTTAGCTGAATTACTGCTTTCTCCTCGTCTGACAAGGGTATTGTTTCACAGAGGCGTTTAATGAATACATTCTCTTGCGATACAACTTTAGAAGCCAGAAAACCCAGTATTTTGCTAGTGGATGACTCAGCCGACAGTCTCCGCTTACTGCAAATCACCTTGAATTTGAAGGGATATAACGTCACAGTTGCTGAGAGTGGTGCGGAAGCATTAATGCAAATTACCAAATCTCCTCCCGACTTAGTAATATTAGATGTGTTGATGCCGGATATGGATGGCTATGAAGTCACACAAGAAATTAAGCAAAACTCAAATATACCTTTCATTCCAATTTTACTGGTAACAGGCTCGGAAAAATCAAATGTTGTCAAAGGTTTAGATGCAGGCGCGGATGAATTTATTCGCAAACCAGTAGATAAGGAAGAATTACTAGCCAGAGTCAGAGCCTTGCTGAGACTAAAACACAGTATGGACGAACAGCTACTCCTTTGTCAACGACGTGAGGATTTTGTTACCCACTTGACTCACGACTTACGAACTCCGTTGATAGCAGCTGACCAATACCTGAACTTGTTACAAAGAGGTGTTTTTGGTGATACTTTATCAGCAATGAAGGAATCTTTAGAACACATGGCTCAGAGTAACCAAACTTTGTTGTCAATGGTCGATACTTTGTTAGAAGTTTATCAGTATGAAGCTGGATGCAAAACTTTGGATTTCTTTGTGGTTGATTTGTGGGAGTTGTGTCAGCAGGTAGTACAAGAACTCATGACTTTGGCTGAAATCAAACAGTTAACTCTGCAAGCTGTTTTAGCAGAGGGTATTGAAGCATCTGCGGTGAGAATAAGAGGCGATCGCTTGGAACTCCGCCGACTGCTGACTAACTTAATTGGTAACGCTATTCGCTTCACTGATACTGGTTCGGTAAAAATTCGTCTCAATTCCACTTGTAAAGGGGTAACAATTGAAGTAGAAGACACGGGCATTGGCATGAGTCACGCAGAACAATTACACTTATTTGAGCGCTTTCGACAAGGCAAGCATCAGCGTCGAGGAAACGGTTTAGGATTATATTTGTCACGTCAAATCATATCAGCCCATCAGGGAATTATCTTGGTTTCATCTATTACGGGACAAGGCAGTATTTTTACAGTTTACTTACCTGGACAAACAGCTTGTTGCTGATGAGTTGACTTAAAAGATTACATCTGCTAACTGTTTTATTCATTTCTTCATAGAAAACCGTTTTTAACCAAGTTGTAAAAATATCCACTTGGATAATTGCGTATAAGCTGATTTTATAGCAAGTTAAAAAAGAGTACAGCAGTTCACGATGTCTGCGGCTGCGAAAAATCCTGTTGATTAAACAAATAATCTCACGCTTTCTAGGCAAGCTCTCAAAAATTTGGCAATGGATCTGACTACTAGAGTCTTAGAAGGTTCTGGTCTGAGCATACCTATCTTTGATGGGTCTTATAATAACGGCAAGGGCAAATATTTATCTGAACCAGAGATTGTCAAAAATTCCTTGCTAGAACAGATGTTTCCTGCCGAAGATTTACAATCTCTACTACTGGTGAAAATTGATAGCAAAACTCCAGATGCGAATCAGTTAAAAAACAGAACATTTGCAGATGGTATCCCACGTAAATTAGCTTTCAATTCTGGCAACAATTATTACTTTGCTGATGATTCACTGCGAAAGAAAATTAGACGCTTATTCGCTACAGAACCGGATACTGCTTGTCGCTATGGTTCTTTATTAGTCAGTAATTGCTACAAAGCCGCAGAAACATTTACAGGGTTAAGCGTAAAAATAGTGGACTTTCAAGATCCACAATACGCTGACTACAAAACCGGAGACTGTCATGGTAAAATTTCGCCTCGACTCGCCAAACAACTAGGAGGAGAACGCAATTGTCCGCTGCAATTTCGGTTTGCCTGGATGAAATGTTGGGCTAATGCTGATGATTCGCAATGTCCAAAAACCAGCTTTTTGTCTAAAGGCACTTTCTTACCTGATGCCCAGTTGACTGATGCTGAGGGCTACGACATAATTATGGATCGTTCCTCAATTAAAGGCATTAAAAAATCGCATCTAAAAAGTTTAATTCCTTGTGGTGACTATGAATTTCCTCAAGCGGTGATTGGTAATCGAGGTAATGCCAAAGCTACCAGCTACGATAATAGTTGGCAATTCACCATTTGGTACTCAGAAGCCGCAGTTAAACAAGATTTAAGTCCACCCACTGAGAACAAGGCTAGAGAACTGGCTCAATTGCAGAGTCATCCTTTGGAATTGGCGAAATACATTATTCAAGAATATGACAAACAACAGCGAGCGCAACCAGAGCAGTCAGAAGAAGCTGTTGACCAAATTGAAGGTAACACTAACAACCAAGCACAGGAATCGCGCTGGATTTCTCTACTCCGCAGCGATAAATATGGGCAATTGATTGAAACCCCCAAATTTCGGAAATTTGCGACCGATTACATCGCTAACCGATGGCGTGACCTAGCAATTAAGAGTGGATACAGCCATAATTCTGGTATGGCTATGCCGTGCGATCGCCTGACTCGTGGGACAATTTGTGTACCCCATCTACCAGAAGGAGATGTAATTCTCACCCGTTACCCCATCGTCAACTCAGACAACATTCGCCTCTACCAAAATATCCACGAGCCAAAATTAAAAAAAACTCGCAACGTAGTTTGGATTCACCCCAAAGATGCCGAGGAGTACCACCAAGCCGATTTTGACGGAGATCAATTAATGGTCAGTCCTGCCAGTAAACTGCCTAACATTGCCAGTGAAACTCTGCGCGCAGGTGAACCAGGACTATTTGAGCCAGTTCAACAACGTCCCAAGCTGGCATATACGGAAATCACAGATGAGGAAGGCAACTTAAAATACCGTAGCTTGTCTCAAATTGCTGCTGTGGTCAACCAAAATAAAGTGGGCTTGGTGGCGACCAACATTGGACGTGTGCAGTCCTCAATGCCTCATGAGGGGGAAAATCCTCAGCGATTTGCCCGCCGTCAGGGAAAGTTGCTCAATCGATTATTTCAAGCCCTGCAAGTAGAAGTAGACTCGCCCAAAAGTGCCGAAAGACTGGAGGACATCACAGAAATTGATGGCGCAAATTTATTAGCAGATGCTAAAAAATGGTCAGAATCTCATCCCAGTTACTTTTTTGACTTTAAA
The DNA here is from genome assembly GCA_007692755.1 of Nodularia sp. (in: cyanobacteria). Classification (GTDB taxonomy): domain Bacteria; phylum Cyanobacteriota; class Cyanobacteriia; order Cyanobacteriales; family Nostocaceae; genus Nodularia. The sequence continues at coordinate 5,255 of REBL01000126.1, forward strand.
AAAGATGAACGGCTTTATCGCTCCTTTGCTATGCCTGCGGATGCTCCCGGCTCAATTAATGTCATTGCCAGAGAAGTAGTCAATCCCTTGTGGGAACCAACACGCATTCGCAGCCGAGACAGACATGAATTTCGCTATTTATTTCCCAAGGAGACATTATCTGTAGATGCCTTGGAATGGGCAGAAGAATTGAAAATCAGATTTCAGGAAGCTAGAGATGAAATTAAGGAACGGGTGGGAGATGACAGAGATGCTTTTAATGAGGAACTAGGGAAACTCTACGAAAGCTATCGGGCGGAAATTGATGAATTGTTTATCACACCAGAGGAAAGGTTTGCAGGTGCGGCGGCACTATGGCACACACAACACACTCGTCCAGAAATAGATAGACATCGCAAAGACTGTTTGCAATTAGCCGCAGACATGGAAATTACTTTTGCGTTTGAGCAAGATTATCAACTTCCCAGTGCTGCATTACCGCAAGATACTTATGTTTTGAGTGTTCCTTTTGGGGCTGGTGCTATTAAATGGAAGCAATCTTTAGAGCAAAAAGCAATTAAATTTGATGCCACTATTCATCCTCAATTACCTGTGATTGAATTTGCTTTCAAGGATTTATCGCCTAAATTAGTTGAGAAATTAACAGCTAAATTTGGTGACAATGTTAATGATTTTGATGAATTGGATATCCCCAAAGATTTAAGAATTATCCCACCAGCCGATCACAATTGGGCAGAATCACGTCAGGATTCGGGTGTGGGTGCTTTGGCATATAACTTGTTTACTGAGGAAGTCTGTGAGCAACTTGAGAATTTTCAGTTTGATGAGATTAAGGTATTGGGGATCAAATACAATGATTTTGCCCATGAAGACTTTGCTAGTAAGCAGTGGAAAAAGCATAGCGTGACTTTGGAAGTAGGAATTTTTGAGTTACCTGAGTCACACCCAGAATTTTATCGTTACAACGGGACACCAATATTACAGATTGATGGTAAAAATTTAGGGACTTTTGCACCTGATAGTCCGAAGCTGCCGATTGGTGCAACATTTGCTGCTACTCTCAAACCAGATGGTTCTAGTATTATCCTTAAGGTTAATTCAGAATCGATACAGTTGCCAGAGGTAGTATTACCAGAATCGGAAGCTGAGGTGGATACGGCTGGACAATTTGGAAGTCTCAACCAGGATGTTTGGCGGAAGGAAATGTTTAAAAATTTGGTAGAAGCTATTGCTATTACCTACGCACAGCGACAGGCTCATCAATCTACAACTAATGAAATTGAGCAGTTTAAAATTGGCGAACGGTGGACAGCTTATGTGCAGTCTCGTGGTGATTTTATTGTGCGGAATCAGGATAAGCGGACGATTTGTCGAGGGAATATGCACACGAGTGAGGAGATATTTCCGCTTTCAGAAGCAGCCGCAAGTGAATTAGAAGAGATGATTTTAGAGAGGAAGCAATTATCAGCTAATATATCCTCTAAGCAATCGTTGTACTCAACCCAGGTATCGCTAAATAGTAACCAGGAGATATTAAATAATAGAAACCACAGTCGCAGTCAGAATATAGAATTGAGTTGATGGTGTCAATCATGGTTAATTCCTAACTGAAAATCTGAAGATTAGCTTCATCAAATACCATACCTCGACGGGCAAAATATTTCTGAATGTTCATTTGCACAAATAAATCTTTGAGTTCGTCTGCAATTTCAGTTGGTGGATTTCCTGATAAAGCAACAGCAATTAGACGTTCTGCACTTTGAATTTCACCACAATCAATTGCTAGGGTGGCAGCACTACGATACAATATTGAACGGGTAGGTTCTGCGGACAAATCACCTGCTATTAATTCTGCTGCTAATCGTTCTTTTTCAAATGCTTGTCGTGATAATTGAGCAGCTAAATCTAAGTTATTTCTAAGTTTAGCAACTTGTGCCATTTCGGCTAAATCCATAGCTTGTTGATGTAACTCTTGAATCTGACTCATTTTTTTACTATGAAAGCTAAAGGGTTACTGAATTCAACAACCACGATGTAAGCTGGGAGTGTACCATCTGTGGGGCTGACTTGCTCAAGTTTCTGTTTAATTCTAGCTTTAATTCGGCTGTCGTTGCCTTTACGGATGCCAGAAACTTCTAACCTCACTGCGTTTTGAAATGGTAGTTCATTTTTATCACCTTTTTTACCTAACCAATAATCAAATCCTGTTCCTCTGCGAGAGCGTTCGATAACTGTATAGTCTGTAAGTTCTTGTATAATTAAAAAAGCAATTCCATAGGCTGCCTGTTCTGTAGTATATTCGCTATCGTTCCAACAGCGCAGCATTTGCTCTGTTACGTCTTGCCAATATAGTTTAAAAACAGCGGTAAACTCTCCTTTGACTGTAAGTTCTATCCCCTGAATATAACCTTGATTGTTTAAACAGACAGCACAGGCTTCTGCTAATGTTGCACCAAAGGCGGGAGTGATAGCGGGTAATCCTTGTTGAAGTTTGGTAATTACTAATTCTTTCGAGTTTGAAGTCATCCTTTGCTGTAGCTATGAAAAAAGAAAAAGTTCAAGAAATGATCGGTTTATCACTCGGCTTACTAGTATTCGGGATTGTTTTTATCTTCACCGGTTGCGGGATAGGAGATTTGATAAATGTATATGATCCTATTACTATGGAACCCAAAAAGTGGACTCCATACAATATGTATATCATGAATAGTGATTCAAGTCGTGAAAATAAAATTCGCTTGCTAAATGCTTTTTATAAAGTGTTTCCTGGCTCTAAAAGGTTAAGAATTACTAATGAGGATGTCCTTAAAAAAACTGATGCGTATTGTAGTGCGAAACAATCTGGCTACAGTAAGGCACAAATGGATAAGTTAATTGAGAAACAGATAGAACTTATACTTAGTCACCCTGAGTTAGATACTGTAGCGGAAGAAGTAAGCTTAAGATTAAAAACTATTTATGCTTTATCTGATGAGTATATTTGTCCCCATGATTCTTTAAGTGGATCATTTAATGATACTCAAGCTGTGGAACTCTACCTAACAGATGTTAACCAAAGAGGTTTCGATGAAAGCGTTATTAATGAAGAAGGTAAAGCTGACTTAGATAGAACAATTCTCTTGGCTGGTCGAACTGCCTGTGAAGAAATTAAACAATATGGTTATCAAAAAGCACTTGAACAAAAACTAAAAGCATTTTCTTCTGATGAGAATATAAATGTTATATACACTTCAGCTTATAAGTATTTATGTCACAAAACAAATAAATAGTAATATTTATTGCTACTTATTTTAAGATTTCCGAAAAAATTAGATAAGACCAAATTAATTAGTTAAAATCAATTATTATGATTAGAATAATGAAATGGGTATTGCGAATATTGGCAGGGTTATTTTTATTTGCAGCCCTTGGTGGTCTTTTTCTTTACTTTCAAGGAAAGCTCAACAATGTGACGATAGCAGGAACTTTTGCTGCTCTTTTTGGTGTGTTCTTAAACGAGTCATCGAAGATAGCAGACAAGCAAACACAGCGTTCTAAATTTTTTCTTGAGCAGTCAATTGCAGGCTTTGAGCATACTGTTAATCTTTTGAATGATAGAAATAATGATCGGATTAAGTGGATTTCGGCAGCTAGAATACTTCAGCAATCCTTAAAGCTTTCCAGAAGGATTACAGAGAACGAACACAAAAGTATTTTGCAAATTCAGATGGATCAATATCGTCATCAACTATGGGAAATTTTAAATCCAGATAATGAACGGATTACTTCTACATTTTTTTACGGAGTTAACGATTCCAGTTTGGATATTCAGGAAGCAGCAAAACAATCCAGCCTTCCTACAGATGGAGAGCCAAAGGATAGATTATCTTCTGTACATAGTTTGTCAGAAAAATCGCTGTTTGAAATTTGGAGTTTTATGGAATTTTCAGAAAATTATGCAGATCCACTTCATAATACTTTTTGTCAGGATAAGATCGAGAGTTTACGGTTACAGCACCCACCTTTGTACGAGTACCTAAAACATAAGCAGAAGTATCACTCAGCAGCAGGTAAGCTTCACAAATTACTCGATAAAGAAGAATAAAAAGGGCTAATCAAGCCAGTTACCTGTCGCTCAACTAGCAACTGACGTTAATAGCCAAATGGACAACAGATAAATAGCCATTAGGTATATGCCATCTTATACAAAGCCTTGTTACCTTAACTGCTAAGGCAATCAGGTTTGAGTACATAATGGCTACCAAAACACTGACCAAACTCAAGCGCAAACAAAGTTCTCAAACTCGCTCCTGGGAAAACCTCACAGACCGCCGTAAACTCCGCCATATTGAAAACACACTGGATAAAGCGATAGCATCCTCAATTCAGGATGATGCTATCGAGTCTCACGAAGACTTTAAAACCTGTGTAGAAAATTACAGCCAGGAATCAGGGAAAGCCCCCATCACAGTAGAACTCTGCGTAGGAGGTGACGATGATCAAGAGATTAGAGGCTATCGCTTCTACCTCACCAGTGATCCTGGACACAGAACCAGTGGCAAATACCTAATCAAAAATCTGGAAGGAATCACCAGCAAGGATGAAAACTATTTCACTCCTTCTAACATTGCGGAAATCTGCGGTTTTGCTGAGACTGAACTTGATGATCTCGATGATGAATTAGAAGATGACTTGCTCGATTTAGATGAGGAAAATGAGGAAAATGAAGAAATAGATGATATTGACGACGAACTGGACGACCTGTTGAATGCAGATTTCAACACTGAACTTGATGAGCTAGATGATTTAGATCAAGAAGACGAACCATCAATTAGTTCTGTTCGCGCCAGCCAAACTAAAGCTTCAGCCAAAACATCAACAAAAACCCAAAGTAAATCCCCACCAAAAGCACAAGCTAAAACTCAGGAGAGAGCGAAAACCAATAAATCGGCAACTAAAAACGTCAAATCCAGAGAACCTTTAGACGAAGCTTCGCGTTTAAGTGCCACAGCGGCCACCAATGGACGAGAAGTAAATGGGGTGAATGTAGTCGGACTAGCAGGACAACTGGGAACTCTAGGAATCGCAGTGGGACAGGGTGTTTTGGAGCAACTAGCAGCCGAAGCTGATGCAAAAAGACTCCAGCGCATTCTCAAAGAACTGCAACGACAAAATGACCGCGTAGATCATATATCCAGTCGCTTGCAAGCAGCCAATCCAGACTCATCCCAGTCTCAAAAGTCTGAAGATAATCAAACTATATCTGAAGAACCAACCGCAAACAATCCATTGGCTGTAGCTGCTACCAAAATCGGCTCCAAAGTAGACAATGTTGGTGTCAAACTCGACCCCAAATACCAATCTCAGCCATTTAAATTAGATAAAGATGCCACTGTCAGCGAACAACTTGACCAAATTGAAGCATACTTGAAACTTCTTGACAAACGACTTGATCGTTTAGAAAAGGCAATTGGCCGATTAGAAAAACAGATGGCAACACCACAAAGCCAGGCTGATGTTGAGCCAGATGTGGAAGAAAATAATGTTCTACCTAATTCTAACAGCCAACCACCCGCAGAAGTTGACATTTTAAAAAATTTAGAGCAACGCCAAGGGCATCAACAACAAGTTGCTTGTGCAGATGCTTTGGTAGGATTTGCTCAGGTTGCTAGTGAGTTATTTGAGCAATCTGCCAAAGATGGTATTGCCATTTCTAGTAATAAAAATTTATGGGTAGAAACACAAAACAAACAGGTAGCCATCGCTTTAGAAAATACCCAAGGTGAAACACTGTTTGCGGCGACTCAGACTCGTGGACAATGGGCGATCGCTCAAGATCATCTGAGTGCTGATGAAAAAACTGGCATTTGTAAATTGCCACAATCGAAAGCAGAATATGCCCACAAAGCCAGCGCTCAAGCATTAATTGACAAGTTTCAAGAACAACTACCTCAGCGATTTAACAGCAATGGCGAATCGAGCTTCACCTGGACGGAAAAGGGTAAAACAAAGTACGAGTTTGAAATGCTCAAACTGCCCAATGGCACACAGCTACTTCAAGGATTTAACCCTAATCGCAACGATGAACAAGTTCTGGATGCTATTTTAGTGCCGGGACAACCTCCAGAGATTTTACAGTGCAGCATCCCCCAACGCGAGATGGAAGCCTTACTGAATAACCAGCAATCAACTCGCTCTACTCCAGATGTCGATGAGCAAGACACTGGAAAACAACGCCAGAAGCAAACTAAAACCAAAGCCAAAAAACCAGAAATGCAAGTTTAAATCAATCAACTATTCGAGTCAATTCAAAATTCAAAATTCAAGACAATTAGTAGAGGCGAAATAATTCAAACTTATTAATTCAATAAAAGGTCAGTAGCATCTCTGAATCACGCAAGAATTGGCTACCCAAATGTTTTTTTAATCAATGAACTATTCCGGGTATTTGCAATGATGAATCACCAGAAATTTCCAAGTTCTCAATTAAAAATGCAACCATCTCGCAATTCTTACCCTAAATTTATGAACACCATAAAACGCAACCGCACCGACTTACTCTTTATTTTACTATGTCTGGCGATGGGGATTTATTTGTTGGTTACAAAACCCATATTTATGACGATTTTGGGATGCGCCAGTATAGTATTTTTGGGTATTGGCTATGTCATGCGTACAGTACCCATTTTAGAAAAATATTTAGGAAGAAAAATCCGTTTTTGGCATATTGTTGCGACCATTATCACTATCACCGCATTACTCGACACCTTTGCCACTCCAGCCCATGCTATTTTCTTAAACGGGTTGGAAAACTTCTTCATCAATTTAGCTCAACAAAGTTCACAAGCCGGAGGTGGTTCTACAGCCACCCTAGATGCCAACGTTGTGGGCTTGACATTTAACCTGATCCGAGGTTCGTTCTTGTTGCTAGTTGCGGCTGCTTCTCTATTTGCTTACAACCAAGCCCAGCAAGGTAATGACTGGCGACCAATTGTGACTCAAGTTGGTCTGGCTTTTGCTATTGTTATCGCCATCGATGTAATCACTTTCATCTTTATCGGTAACGGCACAGGAGTAATCACCTAATACAACACCTTTTTGGCGTTAATTTTACCTGTTGGAGTTATCAATCAGCAATCCCATCTCAATCTGTTTCTTTGATTTGTGGCGCGATACGTGACTGTAGCCAGTATTTGCGTAGTGTTTACCGAAGCTGTGACGCAAGTATATAAGTATAGGACAATGTGCGATCGCTTTTAGCCGGCGCTCCGCGCCATCGCCCATCGCTCAATCCGCCAAAGACATCGCACACACCTGACAAAATCAGACTGCGCCCCCACCTCAAAAGTAATTGTCATTGAGCAAACGCCAGAGAATCAAACAAACATGGCACAAGACAATCAAGAATTTATCAAAGTCAACCGGATTCTCGGTAAGCAAGCCAGTATTGGGCCAATTCCCTCAGAACAATTAGTTCCTTGGATTGCCATCATTATAGTTTGCTATGTTGCCACCAATGGTTTCCTCAGCTTGGGTATGGGTTGGTTTTTCGCCACCTCATTTTGGCTAATTGTCAGTTGGTGGATATTAACAGGCAATCAACCCCATGAATTTTTGGATCGATGGCGTAACCCACCGGGGACAGAATGGTGCAACGGTAACAGCATTTACATCTCACCGATTCCCCAATATCGACCACCTTGGATGCGTCGGCGCTACGAAGACTCGCAAGTGCGAATCCGACTTAAACCACTGATTGTACCGAAACAGTATGGAGGCAACAGTAAATTTATGCCCTTCCAAAATGAGGTAAATATCTGTTGTATTGCAGAGATAAAAAAGGATGAGCGTGAAGTAGCTGCCCTGTTGTTAGATAAAGGCAAATCTCAGTATCAACTCGTTTTTGGATTTCGCATTGCTGGACTACATGATCTACTAAATGAAAATGAAGTCAGTGAATTTGCCCACTCGATAGAAGAAGGTTTAAAAGAACTACCTATCGGTGAAAAAATCACCTTTTGTACTGGCTGTTATAGTGATGATCCTGAGTCACCCATCTTAGGGACAAATTCCTCTCCAAGCATTCCTCGCCAAACTCAACTCACTTCCCTCGCAGACAATTGCCAAATCAAACCAGTTTCAGTATTGTTTCGCAATGAGCAATTACGTGTAGAACAACTTCAATCAGCAGGTTCTCGCCAAACCTGGAGCCAAATTGCTTTTTGTACTTGGACGAGTGAAGCTGATTCCAGCCACCAACAGAAAGACTTTGTAGGCGGACTAATTGCCAAATTTAGCCAATTTGGTACTTGGACAGTGGAAAAGATTACAGGAAACAAGCGCCTTTACCAAGAAATATTTTTCAAAAAGCTGTTACTGCAAGGATTTCAGCAAGGATTCATCCAGTGGGAATTGCTACTGAATACCAAAATTGGTTTAGAGGTTACGCCTTGTAATGCGACAGATTTGTGGCAAGTCTGCTGGAATCGATTTAATCAAGGTACAGCCCCGCCTATTCCCCAAGTAATTACACTGAAGGAGACGGAAACGGGACTGGAATTAACGGAAACCGTAACCACCGACAAGCACATTTGCACCCTGCTGATTGAAGGACAACAAGGACGTTCTGCTTGTCCCGAACATCGAGGAGATCATGACCGAGTTTACTTGACTGGGAAGGACAAGGTGTGTGGAGTCATGGTGGTAACAGATCCCCCTGTGGGTTGGTCTAATACCCAAGACCAGCTTAAGTGGATTTGGAAAATCCTCGCTTCTAGCTACGTCCATGATACAGAAGCATGGATTGAAATTAGCCGCAGCAATGACTTTTTCATCCAAGACAACCTGGCACGTCAGGCGAAACAATCGAAGACAGCCCGGACTTTAGCTATCACCAAAGGACAGGGCAGGGATATTGGCGCAGAACTCAAACAGGAGGAATCCTTTGAAGCTCAACGACGGCTTTATCAAGGCACGAAAGCGCTGCATTGTGCGCCGATATTTTTGGTTTATCGCCACAGCACCCAAGAGTTAACCCACGCTTGCAACTTGTTGGCGAACAGTTTTGAGACTGCCAAAGTAATTCGAGAGCGGAATATTGCCTGGGAAATTTGGCTGCAAACTCTGCCAATTACCTGTAAATGGTTGCTACATGGAGGCAATCTCAGTGAACGCCGGATGACGTTGGATACTCATACTGTTGCCGGGATCATGCCTCTCACTGTTCCCAAGGACATTGACCAACAGGGTGTCGAATTCCTGACCAGCCGTGGTGGTAAGCCGATTTATGTTGATTTATTTCACCAACAGATTGGACGGGCTTTAATTACAGGTACTTCCGGCTCAGGCAAGAGTGTTTTGGGTTGGCGGTTTGCTTTAGAGGCATTAGCTAACAATATCCCCGTGGTGGGGATGGATATCTCTGCTGGTGGTCATAGTACTTTTAAAACGGCGATTGAGCTTTTGGGGGAGCAAGGAGCATATTATGATATTTCCAGTGGTAGTAGCAACCTCATGGAACCGCCAGACTTGCGCCGATTTGACAAGTTGGAACGGGAACGACGCATGGAGTCTTGGAAGGATTTTATTCGCAAAGCATTAACAGCGATCGCAATGGGTAAAGTCCAAAATCCTCATTTGGCACAACGGGTTGATGCTTTACTGGTAAAAGCGTTGGATATATTTATCCGAGACTCAGATATTGTGGCTCGCTATAACCAAGCATTTGAAAAGGGCTGGCTTTCACCACAATGGCAGCAGATACCGACGTTACCAGATTTCGTCAAGTTTTGCACCAGAGAGCGTTTAAATCTGCGGTCTTTTGAAGACATTGATCGGCAGGCACTTAACCAAATTCACAGTCAAGTTAGTGCTTTGTTAGCATCTCGATTGGGAAAGGCGATCGCACGTCCCAGCACATTTTCCCCAGCCCCAGCCATTAAATTCTTTGCCCTCAGTGGTTTAAGCAACGAACAGGATGCTTACTTGATGGCGATTAATGCCCATACTGCCTGTATTCGTCACGCTCTATCCCACCCCAAGAGTTTGTTCATTGGTGATGAGCTTTCAGTGCTTTTACGTAAAGAAGGTTTTGCACAAGTTATCGGCGAAACTTGCGCCACAGGCAGAAAAGAAGGTATTGCCGTGATTCTACTGTCCCAAGACCCGGACACCATTTGTGAATGTGCAACAGGCGCTCAAATCATGCAAAACATGACTTACAGAATTACGGGACGGATTACCAGTAGCGGTGTTGCTTCTTTCCAACGCTATTTGGGCTATCCCGTCAATATGATTGCTCATAATGCCACTGATGCGTTTTTGCCTCGTACCAGTGACCTTTATTCCTGTTGGCTCGTGGAAACAGGTGGGAGATTCTGGCGTACCCGTTTTTACCCTGGAGAATTGATGCTTGCTACTGTTGCTAATAACCAGGATGAACGCGAAGCCAGAGAACGGGTCATGGCTCAGTATCCAGACACCCCCAAAGGCAAACTATTAGGACTCAGAACATTTACTGATGCTTACATTCCGGCGTTGAAAGAAAACAAAGGCTTTCACCATATTGGTCAAGAGCGACATCAAGCTACGCAGCAAGGCGATTTACCTCCAATTACAGCAGGTGATCATGATTGGCAAAGCCGCAACGAAGGCGATAGCGCGGAGCGCTGTGCCGGAGGCAATCGTCTTACCACAGCCCTGAGTGCAAAGTACACGTTTCGTGATTCGCCAAAATACTAACGATAACCAACCTTTTCAAGAGTGCTTAATTGTCAAATAACTTACGCAAAATATCTCACTTCCACAAGCTCCCTGTCTGTAGCGAGACTCTACGCGGTCAGTGCAGCTATGCCCATTAGAGCTTTAAGACCAGATCAGAGCAAAGAGCAGTGACCATTCAAACTCTCGTTTCTCAGTGTCCTCTGCGGTCTTAATTCCGTAACTCGTGCATAAGACCGATAAATTACTGAATTTAGGAGATTAAATCATGAAATTTCAATTGCACACTATCAGATTAGTAACATTGATTTTAGTCTGGGAACTTGGCTTTGTAGCCAGTCCCGTCATGGCTCGCACTCAAGACAATGGTCGAGATCCACTAGCGGCGGCTGTACAAAACCAAACTACTGGTAATAGTATTTTTACTTCAAATACAGCTGCTCAAATCAATGATTTTGTCGGAGATGTCAAAAACTTCGTGCAGAATGACCTCTTTAATCCCCTGGGTAATCTGCTCAATTCTGCCTTGGGTGCCGTTCAAATTCCCGATTTAAACCAGATATTGGCAGGAATCATGAACGGTGCTGTCAACAATGATCCTGGTGCTGTGCTGTCAGAAACTTTAGAGAACAAAACCAATGGTCAAAGCTCTTATGGTATCCGTGAAGACTTTGGTAAATTCGCTACTAGAACAGTTGCTACTGGTGTGGCGAATCAGGCTACCTTGAACCAAACCGCCCAAAATCAAATGGCTGAAATTAAACAGGCGACTCGGCAAGATACTCAAGCAAGTGTCAGCTTGGGTGAGGAATCTCAAAACTTAGATGTTACCCAACAAATTTTACAAAATCTATCCCAACAAACTGCCCTCAACAGTCGCGTCAATGAACGGATGCTTCAAGAGTCCCAGCAAGCCCGCATTGACAGGGCATTAATTAACACTATAACTGCTCAAACAGCCAAGGAACTTTCAGCTATCAATACCGCAGATCGTCGTAAGAGTATTGCCGCCGGTAATGCTGCTACTCAACAAATGGGGTTATTGATCATGCCTGGTGGAATGACCCTGGGCGCTGATTAGTAGCTTGGAACCGGGGAACAGTGATTGGAAGACTGGGTATTAATCCCTACTCAATAACTGTCGGTTTGCTGATTTGGATCTGACTTGTCAAAGAAGAGGAAAAGGGGCAGGCTTGCCCTGAGCGCAGTCGTAAAGCCTACGGCATAGCTGCGCTTAGTGCGTAGCATCCCTAAGGGTAGGGGAGCAGGGGAGAACCCCATAAATAAATTTAGCGTTGCTGATTGAGAATATGAATTCGTCTCACGCACCAGCGCAGCGTGCCGGAGGCTCTAGCACGAAGTGCGTTAGGCGCAAAGGTACGAAGAACAAGAATGGTAATTTTGGCATTTCATACTTTGATTCAGCAACGCCATAAATTTAAAAACCTGATTTTACGTCGAGATAGTCGATAAATTTGAATCAATGATACATTTAATGGCGGATTCACTCCCCATCACCGGCGGTGAATCTGATGCTCTAGAAATTATTTCCAGTTCTTTAGAACTTTCCCGCGCCACAGTTGAGTCATGGAACAGCGTTTGGCTAGTTACTCTCGATTCACTCAATTCCGCATTATGGATTGGCTTGATTAAACTGGGCATTACATTGGGTGCTGCCAGTATATTATTTGTCGCCCTGACTACTGGCAAAGAGATCATTGAAAAACAATCATGGTCAGAATTAGCAGCTATCTTTGTTTGGCCCATCGTGATTATGATTTTTTTGGGAGCCAACGGTAATGTATTGGCCAACACAATTACCTTTATCCGAGGTTTTGCTTACAACCAAGTACAAAATGTTCTGCAATTGCAAGTTGGTGAACTCACATTTCGAGATGCTATTTCCAATGTCACAATTAGCAGTATTGCCAGACAACAATTAGAAAACCTTTATAGCGAATGTCAGGGAAAAGTGGGTACGGAGTTAGTTGAATGCTGGGACTCCAAGCAAGCTCAGGCACAAGCAATTGTTACCAAAGCTGAAGAAGAAGCAAGGTCTCCACTACAACCACTACGAGATTTTGCTAGTTTTCTCTGGAATAGAACTTTACCTGGTCAAATCGGTACTGCTGTTCAGTTTGCTACTGACCCAGGTAGTGTGTTTCGAGATACTGCAATTCCCATTATTCGCTTGATTCTCTATGCCTTGCAATGGGGTTTCGTCAATATTTTAGAAGCGGCGCTGCTGCTAACGGCATTATTTGCACCGATTGCGGTGGGTTTGTCTTTACTACCATTACAAGGTCGTCCTATTTGGGCATGGCTGACTGGGTTTATTTCCTTGTTTGGTGTTCAACGTGGCTACAACATTTTAGTTGGACTGGCAGCGGTAGTGTTAGTCAAGTCTGGTGCAGAGTTGGCATCTGATGTAGCCTTTATGTTTTTCTTAAGTATTTTTGCACCAATTTTGGCAGTATTAATAGCTGGAGGTGGAGGAATGGCACTTTATAACGGCATTTCTGCCAACGTTAAAGGCTTAGTTGATATTTTCAGCAGTGCAATTGTCACTGCTACCAGTATTGCCGTCCTCCGCAGGGGGTAATCATGCAAGTAAAACGACTTCAAGCTCCATTGCTTCCAGAAGCTAAAAATATCTTAGCTATTTGTTTTCTTTGCTTAACTGCATTTAACGGTTTCATCCTGTTGTTGACACTGTTCACCGCTTTTAGGGTCAATAAAATTGCTGACCGCAAGACAACCTTTGCTCAGTTGGTAAATGGTGAAACTATCTACATTTCCGAACAAGACCGCAACTGGCGCTATCCAGCCGTGATTCAAAGAGTAGTTAGTGATTGGACAACCTTAACATTTAATTGGGATGACAAACTCACTGGTACTAATAAACCAGACCAAGGCGTTCAAGTTGGTCGAAATGGGCGCATTCCCATCAATGCTTGGTTCGCTTCCTTGCTGCTAGAACCAGAATTCGCCCAAGCTTCTTTACCGAAAATTGCGGAATTAGTTCCTAATACTGTCTTTTCCGGTCAACTTCGTAGCACCACGATTATTTCTTATCTTTCCGAACCCAGAGCAATAAGACTAGGGGAATGGGAAATCGATATGATTGCTACTCGAATTTTAGTTGACCGCACTACAGGCAGAGATGAACGTATTGCTTTTAACCGCACTTTTACTGTCCAGTCCGTGGAAATCCCCCGGTCGCCTTTAGGTAAAGATGCCCCTCTGGTAGAACAGAAAATTTATGATATGCGAGCTTCTGGACTACAAATTACCCAAATGGTTGAGTTTAATCCTCCACGACGACGGTAAATCTTCTGAGAGCAAAGATACAATTATGACCAATTCAAATCACAACCATGAACTTGATTACCTCAACGAAAATTCTGCTGATTCTGCGGTGGAATTCCATAATAATGGCAGTAATCATCGTTCTCACCATGCAACTTTGGTAGCTGAGGAGGATATCACTCCGGAAGAGGAGCAGTGGTTGGCAGGTTATGACCCTACCGCAAATCAGCTAATTTCCGCAGAATATCGCTTACAACAAGATGAAGAAGGTGCAGTAGAGCGACCCTTAGCAGAAAAACCCAGTGTCCGACTTGGCTCGGTCGTTGCCTTGGTGGGCATTGTGATGGGATCTGGCTCACTACTGTGGTTTGGATTTCTGCGACCCAAACCGCCTGTGCCACAAGTTGTGCAGAATCCTCCTCCATCTCCCAACAGCGAACCTATATTAGATGAATCTGCGGAACTAAAAAGCCGATTAGCATTTCAAGACCAACAACAACAACTCAAGGTTGAACCTGTTGCGGCTAAATCCCCAAATCCAAGCCCAGAAAACCAACCTAACCCAACGCCATCGCCAACTCCATCACCACCTCCTCGCACAGTACCACCAGTAAGTCCAGTTTCACCGCGCACAACTACTGCCAGAATTGAACCTGCACCCATAGTGAGGCGGTCTCCTTCTCCTGTAAATTCTCCTGTGAGTTATTCTGCTCCACGAACAATTCCACAACCAGTAGAACAGCCTGAAAGCAATGCTGACCCTTTAGAACAATGGCATCAACTGGCCAGATGGGGACAGTCACAAATCAGTAACTCCAGCATCGCCCAAACTCAGGAAAAATCCACACTCAGCAATCCAAGTTCCTTGAACTCTAGCACCGGAGCATCCATTTCTCAAGATTCTGACCTGCAAACAGTTTTAATTGGCTTCAACAGTGTTGATAGTCAAGTTGATCACTTAACTCCAGGAATGCTAGGTATCCTTAATCGTAACTCTGCGAATTTGGTTAATGCCAATGCAGGCAATACGAAGAATGTTGCACTGGGAACATCTGCCCCAGGTAAGCTGATTATGCCGATGATTTGGGATGAGGGCGGTAATAATCCCCATAATCGATTCGCTGTGGAGTTAACCAAACCTCTCACAGCTACTGATGGCACTGTGGCGCTTCCTGCTGGGACTGTTGTTGTGGTTGAAACTACAGCAGTAGGTAAAAAGAATCACTTAGTATCTGCTAGTGGCATCGCTCTGGTTTATCCTGACTTGCAAGGCACTATCAAACAGGAAACGATCCCAGCTAATACCTTATTAATTCGCTCTCAAGACAAGCAACCATTGATTGCTCAACAGCTCCATGATGTCGGCAAACAAATTGCTCAACAAGATTTATTAGTGGGATTACTCAGTAGTTTAGGAAGGGTGGGCAGCATCGTGAATCAGCCCCGTAGTCAATCTAGCACTGTGGTTTCCAGTGGCACTTTTAATCAAAGTACTATTACTAGTAGCTCTAATCCTCAAATTTGGGCGGCGGCATTAGAAGGATTTTTTACCCCAGTTAGCGATCGCTTATCTAGACGCTCGGAGCAGGCACTACAGGAATTACTCCAACGTCCTCATATTCAATTTATACCTGAAGGTACAGAAGTCTCTATTGTCGTCAATAATTTTTTGAACGTTGAACGATGAAAAAACTTGTTACTTTTGTTATTAGTACCACCACCATGATGTTTGGTGTCACAGCCCCTGTTCTAGAGGTACTTGCCCAAACTCCGGCCTATCGCTTGATTGCAAGGGATACAGCTGCCAGCGATCGCATTCAGGTTCGAGTGACTCCAGGACGTGCTACGCCTATCAGCTTTAGTCAGACCGACGAGGCGATCGCCTACATTTTACTAGCAGACGCTTCACGACTGACTTACACTACGGATACAGATATCAACAGCGGACGTGCTACTACCATCTTTCTCCGAAAAATCCAACCGCTAAAGTTTCCAGGGGCTACCACCACTGCCATGACTAACTTACTTGTTCAAACTCTAGACCAAAAGGGACAAAAGCGATTGTATAACTTTGATATCGTTCTCCAGCGTCATCACACTGAGTATGTTGGTATTCAGATTGCCAATGCTATTGCTGGTCAGCAGACAATCTTAGTAGATACAAATCGTAGAGTCACAGTAGATGACATTGAAACTGGACTGAGAATTGCTTTAAATCGGGGTTACACGCACAACAGTGATCCAGTTGTCCTGAAAGTCCGCCAGGCTTTAGCCCTATTAAGAAATAGCAGCGCCACGATCCCAGAAGTCGCAACCTCTGTTGGTGTACCAATTGAGGTAATTTCCGAATTGGGGAAAATTGCGTCGGGTGAAGGTTTATTGCGGCGATTACGCAACGCTCAACTTCCCCAGTAAAAAAATTATCCCCACTTTCTTCCGTAACTGTTCACACTCAGACTAAAGTCGGCATAATATCGTCGAGCCTCAGTTGTAAATTTGGAAACAGGTAAGAAGATATAGACTCTCCCAAACGATATTGTTGCTGCTGGTATATACCATTAACTAACTGGCAGATTGTGAAAGTAGGTTGCTTTGGATTACCGATAAATTGCAAACCACCTGAACCCCGAAAGTCCACAATCCAATATTCTGAGATATTCAAAAAAGCGTATTCTTCCACTTTTCTGGCATAATCATCTTGCCAATTGGTGCTGACAACTTCCGCAACCAGCTTAATAGTACTACCGTTACAAATAACTGGTTCTTTTTGCCAAAGGGGTTCTTGACTCAGTTCTGCTTGATCTAAAACAACTATATCAGGACGCAGCGTTGTCGCTTCAGCATAAAGTGGTTTTATCAAACAATTTTTGGGAATTAACCAGTTGAAATTAGCACGAAAGATTTCGACATAGATTCTACCAGCAATACTCCCGGCAACAGCTTCGTGAGGACCAGTAGGTTCCATATCTCTAAGTTCACCATCAATTAGCTCATAGCGTGTATTATCCCCATATTGGGCGATAAACTCCTCAAAGCTCAGTAGTTTGGGTGGGGTGTAGGTCATAGGTCATGTTTGAATGGGAAGTAACTTAATGTCAAACAATTGTCCAATCACGCTCTTCTAAGACATCAGCAATTGTATCACTGGTAATAAAAACCCAATCTGTAGTGCATTGATGGGCTGTATTGTAAAACTTCGCCGAATATTAATCATGGTAATCTCCATTTTAGCCAACAAATTTTTTATCAAAAATATGCCTAGCTTCTTGGAGCAATCCTACGAAGTTTCGGAGGGTCTATCACAAAAGAATACTTGTGTGATTACCGAAGAGGCAGAGGGGAAGTGGGCTTTTTAGCAGGGGAAGTCCGAACCCTCTGCGCCAAGCATTGCGGAGCATGGGTACTCTTAAGCGCAACTTCGACAAGTGTTACAGTGAGCTTGCCGAGCTGCTCAGTACAAGCCTTTTAGGGCGCTTGAACTGCGGCGGAGTACAAGCTCCGTCTTTTGTCTTCTCCCTTGCTCCCTGCTCCCCTGCTTCTTTTAACGTGCAATCTTTGAATTGTTCTAGTCAACTTTTTAACACTTCAATCACTTTTTCCAAAAGTTCCATTGGCTCAATCGGCTTGGCAATAAAAAATTGAAACCCTGCTTCTAAAATTCGTTGCTCATTTTTGGCTCCAGCAAACGCAGTCAGAGCGATCGCACGCAGAGGATTACTATTCACCAACCTTCTTTCGGGTGGAACACTTTGCGAACAAAAGCGCTTTCCTAACGCCGAAATTTCTTCTTGTTGTTCTAAACTGCGGGAGCGAATTTGCTCAATTAATGTAAAGCCATCCTCAACTGGCATACTGATATCACTAATTAGTAGGTCAGGCTCTGTGTGTGCCAAAAATGCCAATGCTTCTGCAACTGATGCCACCACTAATACATCTGCCCCTGCACCCTGGAGAACCGTTTGAATTAACCTCCGAGCATCTGGATCATCATCCACAACCAGGATACAAAAGTTCTGTAATGCGGCAGTTTTTTTGCGAGTCCGAACTCCTGCTACTATTGGCAATAGTTCATCTTTGCTTAAGTCTGCGTTCATGGTGGTTATAGGTAGCCTCACCGTAAATGTTGATCCTTGTCCTAATCCTGGACTGGTTGCTGTAATCTGGCCACGGTGAAGTTCTACAATGTGACGAGCGATCGCTAATCCTAAACCCAATCCAGCCGCAGAACGAGTAGTAGAAGCGTCACCCTGACTAAACCTGTCAAACACATAGGGTAAAAATTCTGATTCTATACCCCTCCCCCTGTCAATAACTGTAATCTCAGCTTGAGATTTAACTAACTTCAAACTAACCACGACACTTTGATTCTTACAACTAAACTTAATGGCATTAGCAAGCAAATTCCAAACTACTTGTTGTAGGCGGATAAAATCACCTAAAACTAGAGGTACAGCATCATCAAAATCTAACTGAATTAGAATATTCTTGGTTTCAGCTGACAAGCGAATAGTGTCGGCGGCTGACCGAATCACATTTGCTAAGTCAACCAATCCGATTTCCAAATTCATCTCGCCCTTCTGTATCCTCACCAAATCTAACAAATCATCAATTAAGCGAACTTGCAGACGGGCATTTCGTTCAATAGTTTGCAGTCCCTCAATTTTTAGGGCTTCATCCATCTCTGATTCAGTTAACAGTAATTGCGCCCAGCCGTGAAGATTATGTATGGGGGTACGTAACTCATGAGACAAGACGGCAACAAATTCGTCCTTGACACGATTGATTGTGGCCAGTTCCTCAGTCTTTTGTCTGAGTTCCTCCTCTACACGCTTGCGTTGTGTGATATCAATACCGATTAAAAACGCGGCTTTGTTCTCGTCATATTTTTGAGCCACGATTAAATAGCTGCGGTCTCCTTTGAGTAATTTCAACTCATATAGTGCTTCTGATTGATTTTCAGCAAAAAACTTTTCTACAAACTCACGAAATCCATTACCATCACTTAAGAAACCAATATCCTCACCGACAAAAGCTTCGGGAGGCAAATTAAAATTATCAGCCAAGTGCCTGTTTACACCTAAATAACACAAATCAGAACTAACCCAAGAGACAATTCCTGGTACTGCATCTAGTACAGTCTGCAACTGATCTCTAGCTGCTTGCAGTTTTCTTTCCGCTTGGTTACGTTGGGTAATATCTAAAAATATACTGACACACCCCCGCACTTTGCCATCTTCATCAAATAAAGGGGTAGCATACTGCAATAGGTTAATTCGGATACCATCATCACGAACTACCTCAATCTCATAATCTAGTATTTCCACACCATGAGTTGTAGCATTTTGCATCGCCAATTCTTCTGGAGCTAGTTCTTTGCCATCCCGGAAAATTTTAAAGTTCGTGGGACGTTGATCAAGAGGAGCGCTCAGAGAGGCATTAGCGTTTACGGGTATACCCAGCAGTTTGGCAAAAGCCGGATTAACTTTAATTGTCTGGCATTCTGGATCTTCGGCAATCCCAATGCCAATGGGAATCACCTCTAATAAGGTTTGTAGTTCTCTAACTCGTCGATTTAAAGCTTGGTTAAGTTTGATAATTTGGGCTTCGGCTTGTTTGCGGTTGGTGATGTTTTGAAAGACTGCCAAACCAGTCATGCTTGTGCTATTTTCATTTTTAACTGGAAACGTTTGCACTAAATAAACCTGATCGCCATAAGGTATTTCAATACACGTTGGAATTCCTTGTAATGCACTACGGTAAGCTGGTGCTATCAGCTCGTAAGTCTCAGTGAGAACAGTCTCATCTAGGGTTTTACCTGGGAACTCTTCTATTGCTAAACCGAAGATATGCGCTTCTGTACCTTCAGCCAGCGTAAAGCGCATATCTTGATTGAACAAAAAAACCACGCCATTGGGTAAATTCTTTGTTAGTGTTCGGTAAAATTCTTCATTCTGACGTAGCGATCGCTGATTCTCTAATAAACCTTCCAGATTGGTTTGAGCTTCTGTTTTATCGATATCTGACTGCTGTTTGCTTGACTGGAAGTTAGCAATTAGCGTATTTATTACTAGACCTTCGACAATAAATAAGACAAATTCGAGATGATTTCGAGTAGAAAATGGATCTGTAAAAAAGTAATGACTAGCTAAACCCGCCAACAACACTGATATCTTTGATCACAACGCATTGGGAATTGAGATCAATCATCTTTACTTAATAAGTTTGGTTTAGTATTTTTAGTACATCTGATAATTTAGTTATTCTTCCTAAAAACAATTTATTTTGCTGAAAATTATTTAAAACATATTTGGGGTTATAGGATATATCTCTTTGTAACCAAATAGCATGGCATTGAGATTTAATTCCGCCTAAGATATCTTTTTCTAAAGAATCTCCAACAACAATAATTTTTTCAGAGATAATTCCAAGATCGTTTTTTACATAATCGAAAAATAAATAATTAGGTTTAGTAAACCCTAGTAAACAAGAAAGAAAAACGCCATCAAATTCAAACAAAGACAATAATTGATTATCAATTGTTGGAATAATAAAGTTCCATAAATTAGAAATAAGTATAATTTTAAATCCCATTTTTTGAACTTGTTTTAAGACTTGTAATGTTTCGGGGAAAAGTTTAAAATTTAGTCTTTCATTATTCAGTAATTCAGTGAAATATAATTCTGTTTCTGGAATATAATTTATATTCAAATGTTGACAAATTTCAAAAATGGGATTATCAGAATAAAAACAACGAGTTTGTATTTTATCTTGTACCTCTTTTATAGAAATTTTTATCTTCAAAATATTTATTAAGTCTATAATTGGATCTCTAGGTAAAGAGAACGCCAATGTATTCCATAAATCAAAAGCAATATACATATATATTATCAATTTCAATTATTATTTAACTTTTGGATCATTTCAATTATTTGAACTACTACATCATCAATTGTCAATTGGGATGTATCAATTACTTTTGAATTAAACATCATTTGTGATAGTTTTATCATTTCTGAATCCATTTTAAGAAATTGTTGAGGATTTTTAATTATTAGTAAATCATCAGAAAAAATAGATTGATTGTCTTCTATTTTTCTTTGCTTAAGTCTATTGATTCTTGAATCAATACTTGCTGTTAAAATAATTGAAAGATCAAATTTTGGATGAGCGTTTGCACATTTGGCAAAGAGATTAGCAATATTTTCCATATTTTTTCCAGAGTAAAATCCAAAGGAACGACAAAGTATTGTTGATTCTTGAATAGTTGAAATTTCAGGACATTGAAAATCACTTATATCTGCTTTTAATGCTGCAAGATATAAATAACCTAGAACTTCTGAGTTATATTTATCAACTTTTCTTAATGAATCAGCCAATGCGTAAATCTTGTTATTCTTGGTTATTGAATTACATCTTGATTCCCAATTATTAAGTATTTCACTTTGTAATAGTTTTTTGGTTATAGCTGTTTTTCCAGATAAGTCCATGCCTTCAATATGAACATAAATAGGTTTAATATCATTCATTTTAGTTTTTCCCTTCATTGCTAAATTATTTTGTCAAACCTCAAAATCCTCATGATATATGGATTTTACGTTAATTCATCGATTCATTTGGCATAAATTTGGCATCAAGAACAATGAAACCCTTTTATTTGTATGGGGTAAATAAACTTAGAAGGTGTTTGAAAAGTTTTGGGCGAATATAATAGAGTCTCCGATACCGCGGGCTGTACGCTACTACACAGTCCAAGTCCTAATGAAAAATTAAGGGTTTTTAACCCGCGCAGGCGGGTTTGGTTTGTATAGCCGCGACTTCTAGTCGCCTGGGCTGGTAATAAATTAGACTTTTCAAACAACCTCTTAGATTTAGCATAAGAGGCTTGCAGCACCTTCTTAGATGTCAAATGGGTTCTATAACACGTACAACTTATCAAAAATCAATTTCAGCAGGTACTACATGATTCTTACGAGCCGAATTTTTACTATCTAAGATGATTTCTGCTTGTGTGTCCCGTGCTGTTTGTGTCAACAATAAAATTTCATGAAACTCTCGAAAAGAAAATCCCACTTCTTCATGAAATAAACTTTTACGATCCCATTTTTCTAAATCTATTTGATCAAGTTCTTCAGTAGATAATTTAGACAATTTCTGAAATGGAGTATATCCAGTAGGTCTAATAGAATAATTTAATTCTTCTAAAATTTTTATAGTAAAGAAAAAATCTTCCTGTGATTGATTCGGCATACCAATCATAATATAGGCTTTACTATGGATTTGATATTTGTCTAACAATTTTGAGAGATTTTCTAATTGAGCAACAGCTACTTTATTTGTAAGTTGAGTTTTATTTTTTGATAAAGACTCAACACCTATATTAATTCCCTTACAACCTGCCTCAGCCATAGCTTTTATACAATCTTCGTCTAAACAATCAACACGAGTAGTACATTTCCAACGAATGTCAACTTGTCTTTTAATGATTTCTCCACAGAAGTTTATTACCCATCGCTTATCTTCTGTAAAAGTTCCTGCGTGTAATTGATAAACATCAAAGACATCTCTATTTACTTCAAGATAATCAACTAATGGATTGATTGGTCTGCGTCTATCCGGCAACCCTTCTCGTCTGGGTACAACACAATAAGCACATCCATATTTACATCCTTTAGCAACGTAAACACTACCGTCAAATGTGTTTACTTTTTTTATATTACAAAATATTTTGTATTCTTCAATGGGGAGTAAATCAAGGGCGGGAAAAGCCCATTTATCGGATGCTAGAAGTTGACCTATTTCTGTGTTTTTCCACTCTGAATCATCCTTGATAATAAGTCCAAACAAGGAAGAGGATTGATCACACAAAAATTGGATGTAATTAGCAAAAACTATATCTTGATCACCACTAACATGAACAGCGTCAAATGGCTCACGAGTAAAAAATTGAGGAATATAAAGTGTTGCATCACCGTAAACTGCTATTTTAGTTTTCGGACTTAATTTTTTACACATATCAGCCATTTCTAAAGTCATTTTAGATTCAGCAGTTTCGGCGTAAAAAATAACTAAATCGTAATTTTCTAAAAACTTTGATATGTAATCTCGAACTAAATAATTCATTACTGCCCCATCTAAAACATCAACATGAACTTGAGGCAAATTCTTTAAAAAGCCAATAGTTTCACCAAAATCAGTGTATCTATAGTGCATAGTTAAATCATATTTAATACGGGGTACAGCAGTCATTAATACTTTAAAATCTTTAGTCATAATTTTTTCTGTGTGTGATTTGCCTTATTGGTGCAGAAAACTTTCCGGTTTTGAGTGAGGCAGTGGCAGGTTGAGGACTCTTTCGAGGTGTAGCTAATGGGGGAATTGGGAGACGTTGATAAGATAAACGTTCAATTTCGCGTAATCAATCCCAATTTTAACAGATTTTACGCAACTGGCACAGTGATCTCTAAAAAATTAGGTAACTTATATTACGATTTTTTTAGCGCCTCACAAAATCGCATTGCTCCCCTGGGAAACTACGTAACTTTTTCCACAGACTAATTATCAATAGCTCTAACTTAATGAAAATAGCTAACGTAAAAATAATGGTTTGAGAAAAGCTCAAAATGGCGTTTTCCAGATGCCGTGAAAAGTCAGGAACAAACCCAGAACCCAAATAGTATTTACATTCTGTTACATTTTCATTCATTCCTCATAATCATTTGCTTCGATTTCTTGTTTACGTTGCTCAACTTCACGGTTGTCGTTTTCGGTACGTTCGCTACTTCCAGGCATTTTCCGTTTTTTAGCCAGTTGGCGGATGTTAATTTGTTGTTTTACACTATTACGCCACTGTTCTCGATTAATTAAATCCAACTTTTGACAAATACTGGGAATAAACCGGGTATCAAAATTTTCAATGGGTACGTTCTCCCAGCGTTTCGATGCGTCACAGTGGACTGCTTGACAAAGTACCCACTTATCTCGGTCTGGGTTGTACTGCGGCATGATTAAATGAACTAAATCCTGTGCGACTAGACCAGAATCTTGGCAACAAAAACATCGCCACCGGGGATAGAAAATTTCCTCCTCTTGGTTTTCCTCTTCAGATCGCAAAGGAATTGGTTCAAATTGGGGTAAGTCATCAATCATGTTTTTTCACCCCAGATCAAGTTATTAGCATCCGCCCACTTGAAAAATTCCCTTCGTTCTTTTTCTTCTTGACGATTCTCAGCGTAAAAACCAAATTGTCCCAGAGAGCGAATTTTTTCGATCCACTCATTGCGACAGGGGTGATTTTGCCATTGTTGCTGCTCAACTTCGGGAATTTTACCCTGCACCTTCATCCATTCTGCTGATATCTCTTGCCAGTGTGCCTCTATCCACTTGTGGGGAAGTTCTGGGGGATGAGGGAGTTTTTGGGCTTTTTCTAAACCAAACTTCAAAAAACTCTCTCTCTGGCTCTTTGAGAGAGAATCTTTAAAGTCTTTAAATTCTTTATTAATCTTAGGGTTTTGAAACGCTTGCTGCTTAATCGTTTCCGGCGGCGATTGTAACCCTGGGGTGACAACTGTCACCTGTGGGTGACAGCAGTTACCTGGAGGTGACAAGTGTGTGACACTATGAAAAGTGTCATACTTACATCCTTTAGGAATGACTTTTAAGATATATTCTGCATCTTCTAATTCAATGTACGCTTTCTGCTTTAGAACGGAAATTGACTCATAGACAGTTTTTCTGGAAATACCCAATTCTTCGGCAATTACAGATGCTTTGATTTTCAGTCCATTACTGTAGGGGTCTACAGTTCGTAAGTAGTAAAGAACGCTTAACTGAGATTTGGTCAGATCCTTACAAGCACTTAGCCACTCATCAAGCTCTAGAGGATAAAATTTTTTATGCATCGTTTTGCCCTGATTCTTGATTAAATGTGACTAAAACACCAAATTCTGAGTGAATAGACTTTATTAGACCAGCTTTTTGCCCTGTGCAATCCTTAAACAAGTGAATGCGCTTTTGAGGCTCTGGGTAGTACAGAGCAGTTTGCTTTTTGGTTGGGAGTTGGCAGCAGTCTCTCAGCCATTCTTCATGTAGGCGAGGGTAGAACACATCCTGTAATTTTGAGATTCCCTGTGTCATAATTTTCTAAAGAAATTTTCATCCCTAGCCCTTGTTCACCTCAACAGGGGCTTGTTTTTGCCGTAGTCAGCCATCATTGCTAAAGGACAAAAAATGACTAATGGCAACTGATGCTGATTTGTTGATATTGCTCTAACATTAGATAAGGAGGTTACTAATCTGTAAATTAGCCTATCGCTGTATAAAGTAACGGTCAATTAGCCAACTAGCTAATTTTAGTAATGAAACTTAACAATTCTGTCTCAGCTATTTCTTGCCCAGTGTCCCCCCTGTCTCAATCTTTTGATGCGACAATCAAGCGGTATAGGATTAGTGCCAAACGTTTGTCTGGTGAAACGAAGGTGTCAGAAAATCACATTTCTGAGTTTCGCCGGGGAAAATGCGACGTTAGCACTACCACCTTGTCAAGGTTGTTGGATGGGATGGAAGTTTTAGCTCCTGGTTCCAAACAATTCTTTTATCAATTGGTGTCAGGTAAAGAGAATCAGTCAGCCACATCCCTGAAGCGATCGCTCGTGGAAGTAATTCAGACTGCGGATGAGGATGAACTATTAGATGCAATGGCTGAAATTACCAATCGTTTTCGTTCTCTACGTAACTTTGGGACTGTTTCTTCGGCTGAATCTTTGATGAATGCCAATAATTGCGCTTAATATACAGATTTATATAGAAAAAATTCATCTAGGCATAACAATCCCAATCCAGATAAAATCAGCTAAAAAATTGGTAAATATAGTTTTTCATTATAAATACAGCGAAATTCTGAATGGCTCAATTGGTTTCGGCAATTGAGCTTTCACTGCCTTTGGTTTACCTCTGGGTCTTGCCATAGAGAATACACAATTTCTGGTTTTTGTCAATCTTTATGTGAAGAAATTTGTGCGTAATGGATAGCTCTTGCCTCTTTGTTGAATTTTCTTTTTCTGCTATCGCAGTCACCCGGATAGTAGTGACGCAACCAGAAATTAATCATCATGACTCAAACAGCGCCAAAACAAAGGCTGAATTCGGCAAAGCAGAGCAAACAAACCAGTGCAGCTACTTCTAAAATTGAGCCAACTGAAAATGAAGGAGCAGCAAATGGCGCAGAAACGCCTGTAGGTAAGAAGAAAAAACCTGCATCTCCAAATGCTGATACTCCAACTGCATCCTCAAATAAGCGTACTAAGAAACGGTCTACCAAATCAAAGTTAAAATCGCAACCACTCATCGAATTAGGGATGGAGGTAGTTTGTGAACAAACTAAATTTTTCGATGCCCTCTTCTTAGTTAGTTGCGCTACCCCAGCTAAACCTACCCATCCTATTCTTGCTAATGTCCTGATGATTGCAGATGTCGCAACACAGCAGATACATTTAACTGTCACCGATTTAGCCCTAACAATTCAAGCAAGTTTTGAGGCACAGGTTTTATTAAAGGGTGAAATTACTGTCCCAGTGCAAATTCTCTTGGAGATAGTCAAGCATTGTCCTAATGGTCATATCTCCCTGAATAGTCAAATTCAAATGACACAGCTTGCTGATGACGACCAGCAAAGTAAAGTCTACTCACTGGGCTTATCTGATGCAGATGGGAAGTATGAAATTAGAGGCATGGGTGCTGAAGAATTTCCTCCTGCTCATACAATTGATGCTACTCCCATTTCTCTGCCAACAACAGGGTTCAAAGATGGTTTGAAAGGTGTGATTTATGCCGTCAGCACTGATGAAAATAAATATATTTTGACTGGAGTGCATCTTCAACTGGCACAGGAGAAATTAAAGTTTATAGGTACTGATGGGCATCGAGTGGCCACCACTGAAGTTTCAACTCAAGGAATTGGCAGAAAATCCCGCAAACAAGTAGCATCTCCAGAGGTCATCCAATTTACTATTCCTGGTCGAGTCCTGAAGGAACTAGCGCGGAACTTGGATGATGCTGTCGAATTCATTCATCTGCTCTATGATGCCCAAAGTCATCGTTTAGGTTTTGCTTGGCAGGATATCATGCTTAAATGTCAATGTCTTGAAGGAACTTATCCTGATTGCGAACAGTTATTAGCCAAATTTAGCTTTGACCAAGAAGTGGTAATCGAAAAAGCACTTTTAGTTAAGGCTCTGGAACGTTTAGCTGTATTGACAGATAAAAAAGAGAAAGGTATTTACTTACAGTTTGATGGAGCGTTGCAGCAGCTACGGCTATCAATCGAACGGGAATTTGGCAAAGGTGATCAGGTGGTTGTTGCTCATTTACCACCAGAAATGTCATTGAATATCCAGTTTAACCTCAAGTATTTAGTAGAAGCGGCTAAAGCCATTCCTAGTTCGGCGATTAAAATCCATTTGCAGCAATCAGATCATCCTGCCATGTTAGTTCCTTATGGAGATCGACCCAATCCAAAAGCGCAAATGTCGATGCGGCAATTTTTACTGCCGTTGTACAACTCAAATGGTTAATAACTGCTTACACAGATTAGAGCAGAACGGCTGACCGCAGGGTAGTCCAGCGACTTGGACTAAAGACGGGGCTTTAAACCCACTATTTTCGGTAATCTTTGCCATTGACCTCGATATCCCCTAGTAAATTACTAGGGCTGTTATTACCAGGGGATATTTCCGTTTTACTAGGGCTTATTTTGGTATCCCCCAGTAAATTACTAGGGTTGTTATTACTAGGGGATATTTCCGCTTTACTAGGGTTAATTTTCGGTATCCCCCAGTAAATTACTAGGGCTGTTATTACTAGGGTTAATTTTTGGTATCCCCTAGTAAAATCTCACCCCCTTAACAGGGGTAAGGGCGACGAATTCAGATAAAGCTTATGTCTACAGTCGCCCTACATCACAAATATCGACCCCAAACCTTAGCAGAATTGGTGGGACAGCCATACATCAAAACTGCGCTCACAAATGCTGTGAAACACCTGCAAATTGCACCTGCTTATTTGCTCACAGGTTCTAGAGGTACGGGTAAAACCTCAACTGCACGGATATTTGCTAAATCTCTCAATTGTCTCAATACTAAAAAACCAACAGACCAACCTTGTGGTATTTGTCAATCTTGCCGTTCAATCGAAAGTAGCAATAGTCTTGATGTGAGCGAAATTGATGCTGCTTCTCACAATGGTGTGGATGATGCCCGTGCTTTGATTGAACGTTGCACTTTAGCACCAGTGGTAGGACGTTACCGAATATTTATTCTTGATGAGTCTCATCAACTCACAACCCAGTCCCAAAATGCTTTACTCAAATGTATTGAAGAACCACCGCCTCATGTTGTCTTCATTCTCTGCACCACCGAACAACACAAAGTTTTACCTACTATTATCAGTCGTTGTCAGGTGTTGAACTTTCGCACTTTGTCTGTACAGGCAATTGTGCAGCATCTGCGTATTGTAGCCGATACCGAATCTATTACCATTAATGAGGAAGCATTGAGTGCGATCGCTCGACTCAGCGATGGTGGTTTACGGGATGCACTGCAATTACTCGGTCAGGTGAGACTTTTGGATACAGCTATCACTGCCCATCATGTCATGGAAATGGCTGGCGGTGTTACCGAAACGGAACTAATGGCAATTTTCCAGGCCATATCCACCAATAATACCTTTAATCTCTTGCAAGTTGCCAGAGAATTAGTAGACTCTGGTAAAACGCCCAAATTGATTCTGGCTAATTTACTCCAAACATACCGAGACTTACTGATTATCAAATCTGCACCCCAATCACAAGCTTTGCTCACTGGTTGTCTTAGCCATACCCAACTGACAGCTTTAGCAAAGCACTGGAATTTTGATACCCTGAATTTGTCTTTAGCAGAGTTACAAAAAGCAGAAAGCTATCTGCGGTCTACAGTAAATGCTGCGGTATGGCTAGAAGTTTGTTTACTCAACCTGATGCCCGGTTTATTGCCTGTCGCTGCCACCAAAACGGTAAATAAACCGATGTATGACAAAGGACATAGTGGCAAATTGTTACCAACATTTGGAGTATATACCACAAACAAGGTGACTGCTAAACCTGTGGATGACCAAGGGGATGATCGCAAATTGTTACCAACCGTTGCCGCCAATAGTAATAACCTGGCTCAAATTTGGCAGCAGGTATTAGATACAGCCAAACCGAGCAGTCAAAAGCTGTTGAGTCATGCAAAGCTGGTGAAGTTGCAAGATGACAAGGCAATTTTAGAGGTGAAACCAGCTTACCTGAAAAAGTTTGAGGGCAATAAACAAGCGATCGCTAAAATGTTGCAACGAGCTACCCAAAGTCCAAAACCCATCACTGTGTTGATTAAAACTGCCAATTACAGCAATCATGGGGGGTGAGAGGATGATTGTTTTGCTCACAGGTGACGACCAACACGCGATTCAGGAACAGCTGAAGCAATACAAAGCAGAGATTGATTTTCAATGGCTGACACTATGCTATCACCGATTTCCAGCTGATCACCTTGACCGAGCCATGAGTGTAGCCCGCACTCGTTCGCTCACAGGTGGTAAAAAACTGGTGATCGTGGAAAATTGCCACCTCAAACAGTGGGGCATGACTGAGTTAGAAACTTTGCAGCAACTTATGCAAGTGCCTGAATCTACAATTTTGGTGTTTGTTGCTACGAATATAGATAAGCGTCTGAAGATTTACAAACATCTGGTCAAGTATGCCAAGTTGCTAGAGTTGCCATTAATACCACCTTGGCGGACTGATTTGATTGAAAAGGCTATTAGCACTGAAGCTGAAAAAATTCACCTGCTGCTGTCACCGGATGCAGTGGCATATTTAGCAGTAGCAATTGGTAATGATATCACCCGTGCAGCCACTGAGTTACGCAAACTGTCTATCTATGCTCATGGCAGAAAACTCAAGTTGGCAGAGGTGAAAGAGTTAGTGCCATGTCAAACCCAGAATAGCCTACAACTAGCAGCTGCTATGCGTCAAGGTGAAAGCAATCAAGTTTTGCAATTGCTGGATGATTTGCTGTCTCGCGCAGAACCATTGATGGTGATTGTTAGCACCCTGATAACGCAGTTTAGAACTTGGTTATGGGTTAAATCTGCGATAGTTTCTGGGGTGAAGAAAGATAGTGAATTAGCTCAACTGTGCAGAATCAGCAATCCTCATCGTATTTACTATTTGCGTCAGGAGGTAGCAAATACAAGCATGAATGCTTTAGCGAAAGCGGTGGCGATGATGTTGGATTTGGAGATGTCTATTAAGAGGGGTGCTGAAGGTAAGGAGTTATTACCAGCTATTCTTAGTGTTAGCAGGTTATTTAAGGTAGTTTAATCAGCAGAAAATTAACTGATAATTTTGGATTTTGGATGGGATATTTGATTTCTGTCTAAAATCCAAAATTAGTTGTTTAAGTTAGTCAAGGAGAGTTGGTTAATTCCGCAATTAATTGGTCAGGAGTGAGAATTCGAGGTGTCACGACCGGAAAATATTGAGGATTACGGGTAATAATCGTATCTAATTGATTGACTACCGCAGTGGAGTATTGAATGGCATCTTCAAAATCCTTAAAATTGGTTGTGAAAGCCATTGTAATTACAGCCTGATTTACTGTGGCAATTTGACAGAAGGTAAGTATTTGTTGCAAAAACTCAATAGTTAAATCTCGACCCTTCTGTTTACGGATAATATAGTAAAGGTCACTAATAGTTGATGCTGAAATGTAGCCTTCTATTTGCCCCTGTTCAACAAATGCGAAAATTGTTTCGCTATTAGTGAAGTAAGGCTGTCGTTCTAGGGCAATATCTATAATTATGTTAGTATCAAGTAATACTTTCACAGATTATGTTTTTCCTTTAAATATTCCCATCTAGCTTGATCTGGATCAAAGTCAGGAGGTGCTGGTTGGGTTTTTTCAAACCAGTTTTGCAAAGCTTTGATTTTACTTCGTCTTCTAGGTGTTTCTGGTGCTGATTCGCTTGCTGGGGTTGTGGTATTATCAAGCGTCTCAGTAGCTTGCCAAACTACAATTTCCACATCTCCAGGAGGTAAATTCAGTGGTTCGGTAATTACCAAGTTACCAGATGAATCAATTTTTCCTTTGAGTTTGTATGCTTGCATAATGCTTTTCACTAGGTTCTGTTTTTATATTATCTCGCGTTAGACCAATCTAGCTAAGGCAGTGACGATGATCTTGGATTTGGAGATGTCTATTAAGAGAGGTGCTGAAGGTAAGGATTTATTACCAGCTATTCTTAGTGTTAGCAGGTTATTTAAGTTAGTTTAATCAGCAGAAATTTGACTGATAATTTTGGATTTTGGATTGGATGTTTGATATCTGTCTAAAATCCAAAATTAGTTGTTTATAAGCAGCGAGATAAGATTTATGGAGCGGTGTATTCGCAAAAAATCTTCAAACCCACTTTGATCAAATATAAAACGATGACAGTAGCGATCGCCGGATCAAGAGGTAAGCCTGATAAAGTAGTCACAGAGACTATTAACCCTGTGAGTAAAGGGGCGCTGGCCGGGTTTTTGGTATATTCTTGGAATTGAGAGCGAAAGCCATCATCACCACAGAGTTCTTCGCACAGAATTTTCAGGGTAGATTCCCAAAGAGATTTATTGCCATAGACTTCTATACCCGTTTTTTCCTGCCACAGTTCATCAAAACTGGTGTCAAATCTGCCGTTATATTTTTCTAGAGTGGTAAATGCTGCTTGTGCTGGGGTGTAGTCTTTGAGAATTTGCTGAATTTCTTGGATTTCGGCAGAGGTTAACTGGGTAGTCATGTTTTTATAGGTTATGTTTTTCTTTTAAAGATTCTCATTCTAGATTATCTCGTACTGACCAAATTATGTCGCGTGTTTCTCCAGTACAATCTTCACCTGTTACCTCACGCCAGATTGTTTCAAATTGGTTTTCTCCTATTTGTTTGACTATTCGCGCTAAAGTATTGATATCTGAGCGAATAAAATCTTTGTATCCGCTTTCTTCTTTATTATGCTGAATATCAATTACAAAAACTTGAATATAAATTCTTAAAGCCCGAATTATTTCTCCTTGAACTTCTAGAGTCTCACCGTATTCAACAAGTGTTTCTGCTACTTGATACCAAGCTTGTTTTGCATATCTAATGTCAAAAGCTTTTTTAAAATAGGAAATTGCTTCATCAAATATACCCTGTAATTTTGCAATTTCTCCTAGTGCTTGATATTCATCTGAAGCATTAGATAAATCATGGCTATCTTCATAAATCTGTAATGCTTGAATGTAAAAATTTTTCGCATTGTCTAAATCTCCTTGTTCTTTGGTAACCTGACCTAACTCATGATAAGCACCAGCAGTAAAGTTATCATTTCTAAATAGCTGAAAAATTTCGAGAGATTGTTGACAATAATTAATCGCAGAGGCAAAATTTTGCTCACGTCTTGCTATTATACCCAACTGTAGATAAATACCAGCACACCTATATAAATCTTCAGATTGGTAAATTAAAAGAGCCTTTTGGAGATATTCAATCGCTGTTTGAAAATCCCATTTTGCTTGTGCTAAAGTACCTAACTCATAATAGATTCCAGCCGCCTTAGAATAATTACCAGTTCTCTCAAAAATTTCGATAGCTATTTGATAATATTTTAAAGCTGCATCCCAACCACGAGTTTCACGCGCAATCATGCCTAAATTCGCATTAGCAACAGCAATCTCATTTTCTAAAGACGGGTCATTTAATGCTGTAAGTTCATCCAAAATTCTTTGATGAATTTCCTTGGCTTTTTCTAGTTCACCTAGTCTAATTGCGTCATGAGCATCCATACCCTTTAGATACATCCAGTATTCAAAAGCATCTTGACCCTTTGCCTTAGCTACAGGTAAGGTTATTCCCACGTGAGCTAACGCCCTTTGCCGTAATGAACTATATTTTGCCCATAAGCCCTGCATATCATATACTTGACCTATGGCTCTTAGAATTGAAGCTGCTGCACCCCAATTCTGCTGCTGTTCTGCAAATCTCAATTTTTGTAACAAGTTTGGCTCTTCAACTAGTAGACTGTTTATTGCTTTCGCAACATGACTATTCTCTTCTGGATCAAACGCGGCACAATGTATTACATAGAGATTTAGCAACTTTTTTTCTAGTTCACTAATTACCTCTGCTCTGTGGATAGAAACTAGCTGTTGACGTAGATACCAAGGTAGAGTAGGGTGAATTGTATAAAAATTATCACCTAAATATTCTAATATTCCTGCTTTAACTGCTTCATTAAGAATTCTGAGCCAATCTTCTGTTTGCAGATTTTCTCCAAAAACAGTTTTATACATTTGTCTACAACCAAACAAGTCCTCAGAATCAATTCCTTGCGAAAATCTAGAGAGCAAATCAGCATAAACTCGCTCAGAAAACAAACCCAAAAACGGTAAATGTCGGCGCGCCTTTTCCGACAACTTAGCAAAAGAATAATCCAAAGACACCGTGAGAGATAAATCTCTCCCCTCTTCCTCAGCACCAGAAAAAGTATCTAATCCTAGTCGCAAAGCTTCAATTAACTGTAATGGATTCTGCGTTTTCAAATGTGGTAAAATCACCCGCAACGATAATGGATGTCCCGCCAAAAGTTTCAACAAATCTAAATATTCTTTGGAAAGTTTTGCCCTATCTACCCCCACCATTTGCAGAATCTTCGCTGCTAATTCCTCTACATCTTGCTCACGTAGTCCATGCAAATTCACTAAACTGTAAGCGCAATTAAGCCAAGATTCTTCACGACGGCTAGTAATTAATACCCAAGATTTACCACCACGAAAATCTTTGAGAAATCGTTGTAAATTCTCTCTCTCACTTGCACTCAATAACGGCTCATTTCCTGCTGGAAACCCCGCTACAGGTTCAAAGTTATCCCAAATTAGCAAACAATCGTTATTTTTCAAGTAGTTTAATACAGCTTGTTGTTGTTTCTCAGCCGCATACTGGAAAAATTTATCTTCCCAAACCTTCCTACCCACTTGATTAACAACATTACTCAAACTTGCGCCATGTTCAAAGGAGATAAAGAATATAAATCCGCGTCCTTGAGTCTCATCTAACCATCGAGCAAAACCGCCAGCTAACTCAGTTTTACCCACGCCTCCCATACCTTGCAACAGCACAATATTGTTTTGGCGAAATGCTCGCTCTAACTGCAAAATATCATAATCTCGCCCAATAAAACCGTAGCTTCCCTCTTGGGGAAAATCCACCAAATTACTAACAGTTTCTTCAAAGTAACTTTCAATATCATCAACTATATTTGCAGGTGTAAAAGGCGTATAGTTTTCTTGTTGGTATAGCACTGGCACTAGCCAATCTTGTAGCGGTTTATCTCCTTTGGGACTAGGACGGTGTGGCTGATTTAAAACTTGTTTTCGCCCTGCACTGACTGCTGTTGAGAGGCTTTTACCTGCTGCTAATTCCCCATATAAACGACCCATGAAATGTTTAGCAGCTTGAGCATAAACATTATAAGCCATTGCTACTATACCCTTAGCTCCCAAGGACACTAAGCGCGTCGCTACTGAAGAAAAATTCTCTTCTCCCTCCTGAGCAGATTTGCAAGCGTTCAAGATAAAAAGCGGCACACGACAATCTGCTAAATTTTGAGCAATTTGCGCTGCTGTGATAATTTGTGGTGAACCATCAAACGCCTCAAATATTAAAACTCCTTGTCCTGCAATACCGAAGCTATGCTGAAATCCTTGGCTGTCCGGGTCAAAATTACCATGTCCATCAAAGTGAACAATATGATAAAATTCTGGTTTATCATTTAGTTCCCGTTCAAACTGCTCAAAGCTAGGCGGACGCAAAACTTTAATATTGACTCTTTTCCGAATATTTGATAATGACTCTAAAAGAGGACGAGCAATGGTTTTGAGGGCAATATCTTTTTCACCATAAGGTCTGGCAATTACTAACAAAATATTGAGTTGATTTTGGGGTAATTTTCCCATTTCTGCCCGAATAGGATAGTCGCTGAGACTGCGAGACATACCTGCTAAGGAAGGAGCGAGAAATAGGCGATCGCTTGGTGAGTAAAGCAATTCCCAAGGCAAATTTAGCACTTCTGGATTATCAGAAATAATCACCAAATCGCACTGATTCAAACCTTCAGAAGTCGCAGCCTGAAAAAATTGTCGTGCTTGTTCACTACTGCGAAATACCAACTCAAATAACTGCTCTCCCCAAGTCTGCAATTTCTGCTCAATCTCTATTGCCTTCTCTGGGGCTAGTCCATAGGGGAAGCGCAGATACTCTTCCAGATACCAGCGCAAATCGTCTAATACTTTTTCATCAAATGGATGCTCAAAAGGTACTACTGGTGCAGTGCGACGATTAGCTTGTCCTCGTTGCCAAGAAAGTTGAATTGAATTTCCCTCATGAGTAATCTGCAAGCAATTTTTCGCCATGTTTGCGGCTATTGTAAATGATTAATTTTATTTTATATCAGGAGGTGCTAGTTGGGTTTTTTCAAAACAGTTTTGCAAAGCTTTAATTTTATTTCGTCTTCTAGGTGTTTTTGCTGCTGGTTCACTCTCGTAAATCAGCGAAATCATCATCAGTAAAGATAATTCCCTCGTTCTCAATTACTTCTCTAAATTTTTGTAATTCATCCCAAAAATTATCTCCTTTGGATTCTTCCTGTTTTTTACGAAGAAACTCAAACAAATAGTCCCGTTCTTCTGTAGGCAAATTTTCGATAGAATTAATAATTTCTTGTACAGTCATAATAGAACCTCCTAATACAGTAAATTCTACCTTTGATAACTATATTTTAATCTCTAAATTAAAAGTTTTAACGAATTCATTTTAGCTTCACTCCCCCACTGGGGGATTTTTTAGGGCAAAGAGCGAAAAACACCGCCATGAACACGCCCAATTACAATGCCCTGCTGCAAAGCCTTTGGACACCACCACCTATTACAGAAAATTCTCACTTAAATTACCGTAACTGTTCACACCCCCCTCTCAACGATCAATCAGGAGTTTCGAGCATTTTGTAGGTGGGAGTGAATAACTACAAATCACCACCTGACTGAATCAACAGAAAACAGCATAGTAAAACTATGATGAAATTTACCTCAACCTACAGTTAAATATGTATTAGAATAGAAAGTAATAGGTAATTGAAAACCTCAACAATTATTGAAGAAAAACAATGAATATTGAGCAGAAAGTTTTAGAAGTATCAGGAGTAGAGATTACCAAATATATCTTAATAGATTTACAAAAACTCTCCTCTTGCTCTGGAGAACCCATAGCATCTGTTTATGCAGATAATTTACTGCGTACCATGCGTGTTATGCGCGATAAATTACCTTTTGATCCCTATACAGAAGTGATAATGGCACTGCATGATGCACTTGCGTATTCTAACCTTTGGATTGACTATAATGCCAGTCAATACCAAGGAGTATGTGAATTACTTACAGCCCTAGTGAATCAAGAAACAATAAACAATTTATCAGTGGAAACAGCGATTTTAACTCTGGAAAACTTAGGCTTTGATACCCTACCATTCGGTGTCACACTTGACGAAAACCCGGATATGGACGAAGACGAGGAATAACACAAAATGGATGATACATCTATTCGTGAACACTTTTTAGATACCTCAGTTCTACGTTCTTTGTTACTAAGTACGCAAGTCTATAAGCAATATTTTGAATCTCAATTTACTGACAAACCGCTTTATATTTCTAATTATGTACAGATGGAAATGAGGCGCAGTTATCTAATTAATCTTATTTCCTTCTACTTTGTGCTGCGCCTGGAAACTATAAATAATATTGGGGATGCTATTGCACTGTGGAGCAATAGATTTAAAACCAGCGAACTTAAAGCTATTTTACAGCTTATTCCCCAACTGTTTAGCACACACCAACTCAATTTTAGTAGTGTTCAAGATAAAGAAAAAGCTATCTCGATTTTAGGAATTTATATTAAACGGTTTGAACTTCTACTCCGAAAAAAGTTTAATAATACTAATACTGATTCTACCACCTGTACCCGCGCCCTTGTACCGCTTCTCCTTGACTTACAAAATCTGGCTGCTGGATTAAAACAGTTTGCTGATGAATTTGGAGATGTAAAAAATTGTCGAAGCAAATGTCAGATTGACCAATTTCTTTTAGTGCAATACCGTCCAGAAATTGAGCAACTAGTTCAAATTGCTTCTCAACTACCCAAAAACTCAAATACTAGAGGATTTATCAAGATTGCCAATAATTTAAAAGAAATATTAGCTCAAGGAGCAGCCGCCTGCGACTGCAAACGTTGTGAAAAGATTGGAGATGCTGTCATTGCTTTAAATGCACCCCGGAATTTGCAACTAGAACATACTGATAATTCATTTAATTATTTATGTTCAACGATTAATCAACCTCATTATAAGCATCCTTCAGAGACTCAAATCGTTGCAAAATCATAAGTTTTTGGAGAATTATTATTGTATTGATAGAAAAAAAATTATGTGAATTCGGAGTTTACTTATGTCAACTTAATATCTTCCCCCACTGGGGGATTTTTTAGGGCAATGTTCAAAAAACACCGCCATGAACACGCCCAATTATAATGCCTTGCTGCAAAGCCTTTGGACACCACCTACCACACCCATTACAGAAAATTCCCACTCAAATCACCATCTGACTGAACCAACAGATATCACCGAATTTCTAGGTGAAGAATTACTCTGGCAACAAACAATTCCCGCCACAGAACCTGATCTCAAAAATATCCCTCAAGACCTACCAAAGCAATTAATTACAGCCCTGCAATCATTAGGAATTAACCAACTCTACTCTCACCAACTAAAAACTCTACGCGCCATTAGACAAGGTAAAAGTTTAATCCTCACCTCTCCCACAGCCAGTGGTAAAACCCTCAGCACATACCCCGGCATTATCGAAGGTTGCATCAATCAAGAACACCGAGCCTTAGCATTTTATGGACTGCGAGCCTTAGCACTAGACCAGTGCCATAAAATCTCGCAACTACTCTCCAGCATACCCACAAAATCTCGACCTGTAATGGCAATCCTCACCGGAGATGTCAAATCAGAAAAACGAGAACAAATCCTCAAAAGCGAACCGCATATATTAGGTGTAACTCCAGAATTAATCCACTTTCAACTCAAGCAAACCTGGAAATCTGCACCTTGGGCAAACTTTTATCAGCGACTGCGCTACATATTGATTGACGAAGCCCATACCCTTGCCGGTAGCTATGGCGCAAATATGACATGGCTAATGCGGCGCATCAAACTAGCCGTAGACCATTACGGTGGTGACTCCCAGAAACTGCAATTTATTTTCCTCAGCGCCACTTGTGGTAATCCTAAACAACTAGCACTGAAAATCTCCGGCTTAAAACCCACTAAACTCAACCCCAAACCCCTGATTTGGATTCGCAAAAGTGGAGCTGCTTCACCACCCAGACAAGTAATTGTCACTCAACCTAGTTATAATTTAACAGCCGACACTGCGGGAATCATTCACTTTTTACATAATCAAGGTAAGTCAGGTATTGCCTTTTGTAACTCTCGCCGCAGTGTCCGGGAAGTCACAGAACTATTAAAATCCCACCAAGTAGCCGCATTTTACAGTGGCATCACCTCTGAGCGTCGGGCAGAAGTAGTTAACCAACTCCAGTCAGGTATAATTAAATGGATTATTGCGACAGAAGCATTAGAAGCGGGAATTGACTTACCAGAACTAGAATGTTGTGTATTACGGGGCTGGCCAGGCTCCAAAATGGCCTATCAGCAACGCAGTGGTCGAGCCGGACGTTCTCAGCCTGGAATCACCGTGCTGCTTCCCAACGCCCTCAATCCCATTGACTGCTACGTAGCAGAACATCCAGAAATGCTGGTATCTGGAGAAGTGGAAGAAGTATTCTTTAATGACCAATATCCCATTTTTGCCGCCAAGCATTTGATGTGTGCAGCCGCAGAAACAGGCATCCCCACCCACAAAATCAAACACTATTTTGGCACAACCGCTTTCGATGTCGCAAAACTTTTGTTAGCCCAAGGACATCTGAATAAAGGTCGCAATGGCTTGTGGGCTAAAGGATATCCCCATAAAGATGTGAACTTTCGGGGTGGTTTATCTCAAACTACCATCAAGTTAGTAGATGCCACATCAGGGGAAGAACTAGAAGAAATCTCCGCAGACATTGCTCACCGTGAAGTTCATCCCCAAGCCATCTATAAAAGACAAGATGCTCATGGACAAATGCTGACTTATCAGTGTATTTCCCTCGACCTCAACAGTAAACGAGCCATATTAAAACAGACAGCAGATAGCCCACTTTTTACCGTTGCAGGTACAGAATCACAAACCAGTAGCCTGACTGTGCTAACTGACCCAGTAAAATTACCATTGCTGTTTTCTCCAAATTGTGACATCGATGACTGTCAAGAATACTTAATCCTGGAACTGAGTTTTGGTGAAGTTAAGCACATTACCAGTGGTTACAATTTAATGACGCAAATTTATGAGCAGACTTGTTTGAATAAGCGGTGTCTTAACTACAAAGAACCCCTACCGCAACACCAGCGTTGTCCCCTTTGTCACAAACTCACCCGCAAAGCTGTGATTGTGAAAACCCTGTCTGAAGAAAAGTTTGAGCAGCCTTTTCTCACCCAGTTTTCCGCCCCAATGGTGAAAGTAACGATGAACTCAAGTGCGCGGGAATACATCCAGCAATTTGCTAAAACCACCAGAACTCGTCTGACTCGCAGTGGAGAACCGATACCCCCTGGTTATCAACAGTTGTGGGAATATTCGAGTAATTTGATTGCTATCCACAGCTTTGGGCATCAAATTATGAGAGCGTTACAGCTAGTGGCTAGAGTTGACCCCAAACAGGTAAATTTTACTGTGGTGCAGGAAATTGGGGAAAATCACAATTACACAGGTTATTTCTATGATACCAGTGATGGCGGCAATGGTGCGGCGGAAGCTGTGTTTAAACATCTGCCAAAACTGGCTGATGCGGCTGGGGTCATAGCACGAGATTGTCATTGTGATACTGGTTGTGCTAAGTGCCTAATTCAACATGGCTGTCCTGATGGAAATACTGCTTTATTGAAGCAAATGGGTTTAGTGCTATTGGATGCGATGACCTCTGGTCGGTCAAAGACCATCGCCTCTGGTGGGGCGTAGCATCGTCGCTACACCAAATGTTCAACACAAAATCGCGTTGCTCCCGCTCAAATTCCAGATTTTATTGTTCCAGATACTCAATTACTGCCTCCAAGTCTGCAATTGCCCGATTCAATCGATTCAGCATTGCTTCTGCTACTTCTGGCTGGGCGTTGACAGTCGATAGTTTTTCCGTCATTACAACTTTGAGTGCTTCTAGCCACAGTGACAAATTTGTATGTCGGACTGCTGTTAACAATCCCATATTGGTGAGAACAGACAATTGAAATCCAAGTTGGTCTTGTCCGCCATAGCCCAAATATCCGTTACT
Source organism: Nodularia sp. (in: cyanobacteria) (assembly GCA_007692755.1). GTDB lineage: Bacteria > Cyanobacteriota > Cyanobacteriia > Cyanobacteriales > Nostocaceae > Nodularia. The sequence continues at coordinate 45,829 of REBL01000126.1, forward strand.
CAGTTCTAGTTTTTCTGGAGTAAATTCACAATATTGGTCAGAAGTAATACCAGCTCTTTCCAGTTGGGGTTGTGGTAATGGAGGTTGGGATTGAGTCATGATTCAGTTAGCTCGACTTGATCCATTTTTTTTGCAACGCGATTGGTATCGCTGAAACCTATGTGGGAAAGTGGGTTTGCTTTTTTAACTTCATCGATACTCTGTGACGTAGAAAAAGGATTTGCGAAAAAACCAGAATTTTTGCCAAATAAAGAAACCGAGTTCTTAATTTTGGATCAAGTCAAGCTTAGAATTGTTGTACAGCAGGTAATTTTGACATTTGCAAAACACTGTCTGACCAAGTACCAAGTTCTTGAATCATCTGGTTTTTAACTTTTGTGTCATTCCAGGCTTGTTCCCAGTTAAACAGCCAACGTGTGAGAAACCTTCCTAAGTTTGCTAACTCAAAAGCATTGTCAATATCTATATCTGGGGCTATCCACTCAATAAAGTACATAGTCTCTCTAATCAAGCTTTTGACAACATCCTCATGGATAGAGTCACTGTAAGAAGACTGAATCCGTGCTAAATTATTTGCCAATTTTCCCAATCTAATAGGGATACTATCTTTGACAAAGGTTTCTTGCTCATAAGTTAAGCCACTATTCATCCCAGAAACTCCATAATAATTTGGGTAACTTGTTCTCTAATTTTAACGTCGATAATTTCCATTGAACGATTCTGACGGGGACGGAGATTAACCATCGACTCATAAATTATCCGTTGTGTATCAGGACGGAAACTAGCAGCCCAAATATCCTTCTGCTGACTGCCATATTCTAGCAACGCCTGTTCACAATAAAAGTGCATTTCACCTCCCCCAGCCAGAATCCGATGCTCAATATCTACCGCTACCTTGATATAAAACTTTAACTCTTGTAGCATCTGCTCAATTTGCTCCGGTGTAGCACGAACTCTAATAATTTCAATCAAATAACCTCCTCCGATTAATCACAGTAATTAATTTGCAGCTTACCGCTGCATGGGAGAGATGTAATTTTATCTCCACCATGCCAGTAATTAATCTTGCTGATATTCAACAACTTACTAAAACTCAACAACAAATTTTATTACCCAATCAAAAATATCCGCCAAATCGCTCTAGTTTTGACCCTATGATTGCAGATAACTTCCATTTGCTGATGAAACAATTCTTTTTAGGATTGCCTGTAGAACCTTTATTAAATGCCCATCCTCAAATTGCTCAGTGGCTGACTCAAATACAGGAACTTGCACCAGAACTTTTTCAAACTCGTAAGAAGTTATTAGTCGATAACCCAGTCATTGCACCTCTGGCAATTCAGAGCGATAATTATTTTATTCAAGTTATCACAAATATAGCTTTTAAACAAGGTATTCCCAGAGTTTATGAATGGGCTGTGCGTCATCCTCAGTTAAGCTGGCAAGACCGGGTAAAGTTGTGGACTACGGCTAGACAATACTCAGTTATTCCTAACCAAATGCAACTGGTTATTTTAGCAGTACATCCTGTTAAGCCACCCCAAAGATTAGATATACGCTGGAAGCAAAAGCAGCATAAGCAGACAGAGCGATGGTTAATTAAACTCCTGACTACACCTCCAGAAAATAATTCACCATCAAATCAAGCCAATCAGCAATTATCATCAATGGTAAATTTAGACGATATTTCTGAAATTATCATTTAAAAACATCCGCGAAATTCCCCCTCCTCTCAGCAATAGCATAGCGAGGCAGTTCATGAGGCTAATGCCTCTGTTATTGGCTCAAATTGATGACAGTGAATGCCCATGAGCCTCAACTCTTGTGAACATGGATGGCTACTACCAGAACTACTCAAGCTAGATGATGAATATCAAGGTAGATGGGAGCAATGGCGTTGGACAATGGAAACGGGAGAACTTCCGACAGAAATTCCACAAACTGAGTTTTTAGACTTAGGAAATCCTCAAGCTTTACAAATGCTAAAAAGCTGCCTGCAAGCTATTCCCCAAAGCGGAGCGAGTAGTGCTTCTTTCTTGATTTCCTACTTTACAGATTGGTTACTTTATGCTTTGGGACATCCCAGTATTGCTACAAATCCTCCTGAACCAGAAGGATGTAATGGTGCTAAAAATCGTTTGCAAAAAGAATTGGAACTTAAGCTGTTAATAACTTGTCCATTCGACTATTTGGGACATTTATTAGCTACTGAAGGTTACGGACAATCAAGAGCTAAATTTTATCCCACTCCTACTTGGACAGCAAGAGCGATGGCTGTTGCTACGGTTTGTAGTTCAACCACACCCCCACCATTGCATATATATGAACCAGCAATGGGTACGGGCAGATTGGCATTAGAGATGTCCAATTATGCCATTAGTTTAACAGGCTGGGAATGGGATTTATTGCTAGTGAAAATAGCCAGTTTCAACTTCATGCTTTATGCTCCCTATTTTGCCTTGCCTATTTCTAGTTTGGGTGGAGATTTAGTCATCGGTAACACCCTCACTGGCAAAGGTGTTTCTTTCATTCGTCCACATTTAGAATATGCAACTCCAGCATTAACACCTCCAACCCAGCAAAATCATAGCTTGACAATTAATGGTATTAAATACGAGGCAAATCAATCCAGTAAAATGCGGCAAGGAAGTCTATTTTAATGAACATTGATATTTCCCACTGGACAGAACTATTTCAAGCTTGTGTTAGTAATTTGCCTCTGCCAATTTCCTTACCTAGTGTAGCACTTGCTAATCCTCCTTATTGCCGAATTAATCCCCATTCAAATTTAGAACTGACTCGATTTGAGATGGCGTATAAATGGAGAGAACAAGAAAATGGCAGTTACGTGATTACATCCAAGTTGAAAACCCAAGTTGAGCAGGAGTGCTTATTTATAGAGCAATGTTTAAAAAAAGTACAACCGGGTGAAATCGTTTGTGTTTTGGTATCTAACGGAATTTTGTCCTCCTCAAGCCAAGCATACTTTCGCCGATGGCTATTAGAAGATATGGCTTGGCTTATTGCTTCGATTCAGTTACCCCCAGAGAACTTTCAGGTAGAATGTGGACTAGGAATTATCACCAGCTTTTTGATTCTTCAACGTCAAGGTGGAGATTTACCAGTACCGGAGAATTATTTTATCTTTATGGCACTTGCAGATAAAATTGGTTTCGACAGTCGAGGTCGTCAATTATTCCGTACTATGAGCAATTCACAACAAAACCCAGAAGTTGATAGCGATTTACCTGTGATTTTAGAAGAATTTCACAAGTTTATTCAAGAGATATGGCACAACTATCTTGATAAGTAATTGCCCGATAATTAATTCTATCGCTACGCCACACCAGCTATCAATGTACCTCACAAGAATCAGAAATACCATACCCGTTTTCTATCCTTGTAATCCAGGAGTTTGATAGACTCGTGGGGGAAAATTCTCCAAAACATCAGGTTCGCTATCATCAGATTCCGGTGCAGGTGCGACATCTTCATCTGGTAATGGCAACATTCGCCCGGCTGCTTCAATTCGTTCATACAGTGCTTGTGTCAGCATTTTCAGATCAGGTATTGTCATCTGACTTGACAAAGCAGGTCTAACTTGTTTCTCCCAAAGAGTTTCACTTTCGGCCGCTCTTTTTTTATCAGCTTTGGACACGGGAATAATTAAAGGATAGGGAATAGAAGCTTGTCCGCCGGAACTATAACCAGGACTGGTAATTACGCATTTACCTTGCGGAAACTTCAATATTTCATCAGCACTGATTACAGGCATTTTTTGCAAGTTCTCAGAGAAGCTAATTGAACGGCTCATTTGTCCGCCAAGCGATCGCCCCGTGGTACGATTTTTAATTAGCACTTCTTTCTCACCGTAGCGTTTGGAGTAATCCTCAGCCGTTTTGTAGTTACCAGGGTTAAATAAAACATGAGTACTACAAGCTGAAGCGATCGCACTTCCCATTTTATCCCCATAAATATCGTAAAGTTGTTCTAAACTTTGGATACCCAAGATAAAACAAGCACCATTGGAACGATACTCATTAATCCACTGTGGTAATCTGTCTAATTTGATAGATGGCAACTCATCCAAAGAAATAATCAACGGGTCTTTGCGGGGACGGCTCAAATTACCAACAATCATTAAGTGCATGGCAACTGCCAACAGCGGCCCCACCACACTGCGGCGTTCATCATCCAGCTTAAACACCACCATTTCTCTACCTGACAGCTGAGTGGGAATATCCGATTTACCGATAAATGCCCGTAGCAAATCAGCTTGAATAAAAGATGAGAAAGTCCCTGCGGCTGTGGTCAAAATTCCCGAAATAGTCTTTTCGGCATCCTTAGCACTCAAAAATTGAATAAATGAAGTCGCCACCCACTCATCCAACCTTTGAGACTGTACCGCATGGTCAAGACGTTGCACCAATTTCGGCAACCGCAGCACAGCGTACAACATCGCCATATCTGGGTAAGCTGAACCCTTAACTAACTGCAACAGTGCTTTAGCTAACAAGTCCCCAGCTTTTGCAAAGAACTCGTCACTTTTACCCCCACTGGCAGCATTGCGGTTAATCACTTGGCCAATTTCCCCTGCCATCACCCCATCACGGGCATCACGCATATAATCCAAAGGATTGATGACACCGCTAAATGGTTCACCAGGGGCAAATACACGCACCTTGTAACCATAACGTGCTGCTAAGGGTGCATGGAGTCGTAGCTGGTCTCCTTTCTTATCGTAGAGGATAATCGGGAAACCTTGCTGCATGGAGCTTTCCAGCATCCTATCTATAGTAGAGTAGGTTTTACCTGACCCAGGCGCACCTATTACCAGTGTTCCCCGTTCAGCATTGGGAAACCAAACTGTCGGTGCTGCACCCAGGATAATTTGTAAATTAGCCATTAACCCCCGTGTTTTGCCTTTAGCCCAATAGCGAGGCGTACCAGACCACAGAGTAACTTTATTGTGTTGATGCTGCTTGATTTGCTGGAGTGCTAAATTAGTTGCTGCTAATTTCTCGCTGATACCGCAGACTTTACCAGTAGTGATTTTACCTTGACCAGTACCACTGATTTGTAAGAACAGTAAAACAAACAGCATTCCACCGATCATCATCCAACCTTGGGGATTATTATATTCTTGAAGTAATTGGCCAAAGTCGATACTGGCTAGGGGTACTGGGTAAGATGACACCTCAATTAATGTCGCGTTAGCAGTAATATAGCTGTCTAGTAGATACTTCTGGTAAAGGTTCATAGTCATGAAAAATACGTTTACCAAAAATTTTAGCTACCAATTCAAAGCTAGAGAATTGACCTGATGGACATTTTTTTAGGGATTTCAGTTAGCTACAATTGTATGCCATTTAATCACTAAATTTTGAGGCTAACGCCTCATACCTTGGAGAAACATTATTTATGTAGTCCAATGGTGAAATCCAAAGTGACAAACAACTCTAATCGCCCCCATCAATCAACTGCCAAAAACACCGCTTCTAAACCTAAAACTCCCAGAACGAGAGCCAGTGATACCGAAGCTTCTACCTTTGAAGAAACAGACTTTGAAATTGACCCAGAACTCTTCGATGATCACTATAACCAAGTTCGCAAACCGATTCTTCCCTATGGCATTGTCGTTAACGATAAACCTGCGGGACTTTTGATTCCAGAAGACCAGTTAGAAAAGGCTGGTTGGCTGGATATCCCGGAAGAAGACGATTTAACTACTGTCACCTTGACTGAAGATGTTACCGGACTATTAATTACTGAAGCCAAGGTACTGGTTTTAGGTTTTGCACCAGAGTATATCCGTTATAAATCAGATGTTGAAGATTTGGGTGGTTCCTTTGTGGGGCTTTATGACGATTATAAACATAGCCTTGACAAGAAAACAATGGATGTCTGTTCAGAACACGCATTGATATTTTTGGATGATAATAATCAACCATTACATACTAATCCTGTTGTTGTTCGTTTCAAAAATGTTGCTCTTTGGAGTTTTAAGTCAGTACGTGAAGAATTTTATCGCTCATTAGAGAAGACCTTTGCTGACTATTTTCAAGTACCATTTAGTGGTAAAAGTGATAGATGGCGGAGTTTAGGCGTGCTGGAACTTGAGTTCAAAGCAGTTAAAGAAGGTGAAGGCAAGAATAAACATAACTGTTGTAAAACTGTAGATTACACGAAACCCACAGTTGAAAATCTGCCACAACTTTATTTGGGTACACCCACAGCTAAAGCTTTAATTTGGCAACAGCATGATGCCATCGCTGGTTTTAACGAATTGCAATCTTTGCCATCTTTACCCGGCGAATCGGTGTCTGTAGACGTGGAAGTGTTGCAACCAAACAAGAATAGCAAGAATAAAAACAAAACTCAAAATGTGCGTAAATCCAAACCAGCAACCAAGCCACCTCGCAAAATACAAGTAATTGAGCATGAAGATGACGAATTCCTGGATGAACTCGACGATTTAGCAGATGAATTAGACGATGATGACTTTGAATTTCAGGAAGATGATCAAGAATAAATCAATGCAATTATATTGGGGAGCATCCCACTTTGGCAAATATATCTTTTCTTTCTAACCGTGGAATCAGGTTCTTACAGTTTAATGAAATATGTATCGTCCAAGTTGGGATGCTCCCATTATATTGCCTGTTTTGAATCAAAAAATCTGTCGTAGTCAGAAAACTAGGGCAGATTTTACATCAATGCAAAAAAATGTCAAATTATTAACTTTGAGAACTCTTAGCAGGAGCAAAAAGTTGACTGTCAGCAAGTGTATAGCTATCATCATTGAAACAATAATTTAATTGCCGGAGTTGGTTTTGTGCTGTTTGCAGTACCTGAATACATGGTAATGCCCTCCCTCGGTTTTCTCCCACTGCCAACAACTGACTTCCTGGTGGTAAATTGGGCGAAAAATAACGCAATAATACCTGAATTATTGGTTGATTTTGTCTGAACCAGTAACCAACATACAAACAACCCAACTTTCCGCAAACATCTGGAGTGTTGAAGTCAAAAACTGTCAACTTGCCGTCTTTTCCGGTAACACTCCAAGCTCGGATATTTTTAGCAGCAGCTTGGGGATTTAACTGGGTATTTTCTACAATTACTTGTGACAATACAGAAGCAGGTACAACATTAACAGCTGGATTCCAAGTAACGGTTGCCGCATTTACGCTACAGCCTCCTAAACCCATCAACATAGAAAGCAGTAAAAAGATACTTAAACCAACACGAAACCAATATACCCAGTAACGTATCCTCATGGAAGGTTTTGGTAATTGATCAGCAGTGGTATTCACTGTTTGAGATTGTTGAATCAAGGCAGAATCAAGAGCTTTTGTCTCTTCTGCTGTAGCTTGCCCCAAGTGTGTTTTTGAATACAACTTAGTCTCAGGTATTTGGTTGATCTCATGGGGTGAAATCATGGAAGGTTTAGCTAAATTTGTCATCAGTATTCCCTCTTGTTTTCAGGATTGCTTGAGTTTAATTAAATGCAAATCGCTGTCCACTGGGGACACAGGTGAGGGTTTGACTGTGGTCATGGCTGTGACGATAACTAGCTAAAGCAGTTTTGCCGTAATCTTTCAGGCTAAGACGACCAAAAGCATCAGAACCGCCTCCATCAATTAAACTGTAATTACCACCAAAATGCTTTTGAGCTACTCGCTCAATCAGGCGCTCGCCAGTAAAATGCTCCCCGGTAGTGGGGTCAATTTCAGCTTGAGTTACCTGGATTTTATCAGCCATATCAGCCAGAAATGCCTGTTCTTGGTCAGCCGTCGGCAAGAACTGAAACAGTTCCGCCTCTGTAGGTTTATATCCTTGCTCGACTCGACTCAGAAACTCTTGTCCTCCTGGTTTAGCAACAATTAACTCCACTGCATAGGGGTTATAACTCATCAACTGGTAACGACCAAGAGCGCGACCACAATTTAAACCCTGATCCGCACAAGTATACACACCGATAGCTTTGTCATCTCCACTACCAGCACTTTCAATTTTCGCAATGGCATTTCCCAGCGATCGCAGATTTATCTCATCCCCTGATTGACTGCTCATTGAGCCATGCGGACTGGTGAAATTGCAAGGATTCATTTGATTTGTCGCTGTCGCATTTTCAGCAGAATTACTACTCACCTGTGTTTTTGCACCCGTTGGTATAGAAGTCGTCTGGGAACTCGACTGACTCTGACTGTCCAAATTGCCGACAAACATCAAAGCATTGACCTTGTAACTGAAAAAAGGAATTGGCCCAATAAAGTAAGGTGTACAGCCCATCTGCCAAGCACAAAAGCGCAAGAATAAAGCTGTATCTACCGTATCTGTAGTTTCATCAGGTTCCATCACCACTACTTTAAAAGCTTTCCCAAAAGGTAGCCTTCCTGTTGGTTCCCGACCGTTGTTAACTGCCTTGAGGATACCCCAGCCCCCTTCTACTTCCTGGTATTTACCGGAAATCCACTGCTTACCTTCGAGTAAACTACGCTCGCCACGACCTGCATTTTCTAAATCATCTAGTTCTAAATAAGCGCAGTCTCTTTGAGTACAAGGTACAGAAAACCCTTGCACGTCTGAGCCAGAAATTGTCCGGTTACGCCGATTTTCGGCTCGCCCATAGACTGCATCAATCCGCATGACCAAGTTACCAATTTTCGTGATCGGATTGGGCATCAATGCTAATGGTACTGCCCCCAAACCAGGAATATTTTTGACAAAACTGTTCATCCAATTGCTCAATTCTTTGATTTGGACTGCATCTACATTAGGAATGGCAGTGATCGGAAACTGTGATAAATCAATTTCTTCTAATTTCCTTTGTCCAACTTCATACTGTGTTAATACTTGAGCTAATGTTAAATTAGATGCAGCAATTCCCTGCGACTGTAGTAACTTGGCAACAGGTGTAATGTCTTTAACTGATGTCTGCGCTAATTCTGGAACAACTTCAGCTAAATGGCTCAATGTCTGCTCACCAATCAGGGGAAATTCACTCAAGGGTATTTTGTTTAAATCTATACTTTCAAAGTCGCCAGTGGTCTCTGGCCAGGCGCGAAGGGCGATGGCCTGCAAAGAAAACTCCTCTGCCTGGAAAGCTTCGCTGATATCTCCCAACTTCAAATACTGGTCAGGAGTCATACCCACATTCCAAGTGCGACTCAGGTCATAACCCAGAGCTTGGCTGTAGGGACTGCCATCAATTGCACCAGATTGACCGATTCCCGGTAATTGGCTCAGAGAAATCCGGTTCCAGTCTGGCAGCAAAATTTTAGTTGCAGGCAATCGAGATTGCGGATTTGCCACCTCTACAATTTTAGTTGGTAAATTGCCATCATCAAATCTATTGGTTAAAGCTGGTGTCGCCACAGCATAAATCATAAAACTAATTACAACCAGAATAAATATCCATGTTTTGGGGATGTTCATGATTCCGATTTTCCAACTGGTAGAGTCGTGATACATAAAGCCCTTTGGCAATTTAAAATGCCAAACTCAAAATGCACAAAGATTTGCTTTTTTATTTTTGATTTTGCATTGATAATTTTGAATTGATTTGACGTAAATCCAAAATCCAAAATCCAAAATTAAGTGACACCCCAATTAGCTCCCGTATTGGGAGCATGTCAACTTTGTTAGAACATTTGAACTATATATTGGTGTAAAACCCAGCCAAAACACATGGAATGAATCTAACGCTTCTCAAGCCTTCATTCATTGCTGTGCTTACGTCAAGGAGCAATTTTAGAGTCTGTTAGTATGTTTGTTCTTACAACCTTGAGATGCTCCCCCCGTATTTGCGTGAACAAAAACTCTTGAACAAAAACTATATTTCTGGTTACTACTGGAGTGGAGCTTGCCGCGAAAATATGATTCACAACTCTAGCTCTGGGGATGTTGACTGTTGACTTTTAAAAGACTTATAACCAGAACCAGAACTATATCCTGGCAACTTAGGATTGGGATGAGCCGCCGATTCTGTATAAGGTGTATCTCCAAAGTTTACTTCAAAAACATTCTCTTGATAACCATCCTGAAAATTATCTGTTACCCAAGGATTATCAGTATCTTCAGAAATTGATTGTTCCACACTGTCACCTTCAGATTGATAACCACTACCAGTCTTACCAGAGCCACTTGGCTCATCATCAAGTTGTTGGTTAATTGTCGGTTCATTGTTCATTGACATGACCTCAAAAATCTATCAATGCCAGCGTAAAAAGATTTATCAAGCATCTGCATCAACCAATTGGATATTAATTTTTTAGCCTATTGGCTATTTTTGGTGATGCGCTCATATCGAGATGACAAATGGAGCAAATAAATTTCATCCCGTCAGAAGTCATGGCAGAAATCAGTAATGGTAATAGTGCCAAACTGCCAACCAATACCTTAAAGTTGTTGCAAATTCTGGCAACCTTAGACACACCTAAAGAAATCTTGGCTTGCCTTTTAGAAATCGCTGAATTTTCCCGGCATCATGTTCGCTACCTTGCCGGTCCGTTAGTAATTCATCGCAGTCCTTGGAGTGATATGATTCCCCAGTGGCTAAGGTTTGCTTGTATTCAAGAGCGCTTAGAACTAATTTGCACTGAATACGAAAATAATCAAGTTGGTGAATATGCTACAGCCGCAGAAGTTCTCACTTACATCATGCCTGCAACTTACGAAGCACCTTTACACAGAGACTATGCTGACCTTTATATTTGGCTAGGAAATGAGGTGTTAACCAAACATGATAAATTACCCAAAAATTGCCAGAGTTTTTATGAATCACTCGGTGATGCTGCGACACAGAATATGAGCAGTTATCCCACTGTTCATTTTAATCGGGTAAAAAATGAATTCAACTATCTGAGTAAATCAATTCGCCGCAGCGTTGTTCAACACGCAAAACAAGAAGGATGGGGTAAGCGTTTGGTCAAGTCTAAATTAGACTCAACTGATAACCCACCAACTCCTCAAACTTTCGCTAATTCAACTGTGCAAATTAGCTTGTTTTAAATTAGCGATTGGGGATGACGTATTGGCAAACAATTTGGCATTAGCAAAGCCGCGAGCATTTTCGATGAAATGTATATGAAAGTGCAATCTAAAATCCCCATTCTAATTTTCTGTTCAATTTGAAGCAATTGCTTCTGGTTTTGTGAACAAATATTCTCAACCTATAAACCATGAATACTCAACAAATTCAAGAAGTTTTAAATTACCTGCTCATTGGCATTACAGCCTTTGCTGCTTTTGTGATTGTTGTTGATTTTATCTGTGGCTTAGTCCATTTATGGCATCAAGTTACACTCAACATTGAATCTTCTCTCAACAGATCAACTTCTGAGCAATTGCACGTTGAATCTAGTCCTATTCAGGATTTTGTGAATGTGGACAATCCCCAGCCATCAACTAACAGTATTATATCAGAATCGTCACCGGAAACAGACAACTGTGTGAGCATTGATATAGCAAAAATTGATTTACGCACAGCTAGAAAAATTGCCAGTGCCATAAAAAAAGCTTCCCAACGAAATCCTGACTTAATTATCCCACAAAAAATCAATGGTAAAAGTGTGACCCTAGCTTGGTTGCAAGCCCAAATTCAGCATCGTTTAGAACTTGCACCCGAAATTGTCACAACCATTCTTCAAGATTTAGCTCCTACTGCTTTCATATCTGAGCGACTCAATCTTGACCATTCTAGCATGGCTTAAACAGATAAAAGTTAATTCAGTTAAACAGATAAAGAGAGGAATGTTCACTCTTTTTTACCTCTCTTTCATCGTTTTTTTGTAACCGCTCAATAATCCGGGGTAAATCTCTCAGTCAAATACAAATCACCTGATGATTCATCCTCCAGAATATACTCTTGTTTCCCATGTTTCAACTCTTAATTCGGTTCTTCCACCTCTGTTGAAATCAGAAGTTTTAGCCATAGATTGTGAAACTACAGGACTTGACCCTTTAACTGACTCTATTAAACTGATGCAAATAGCTGTACCCAACCATCCGGTAGTGCTGATTGATTTACCAGCTATTCCTCAAAGCCATCGCGCACTTTTAAAAAAACTCCTTGGTAACTCGGCGCTCAAAATTGCTCATAATGCCAAATTTGACTGGCAATTTCTCACCCAAGCCAGACTTCAACCGAATGGGCGTTTCTTCGATACTCAACTTGCTTACCAAGTTTTGAATGCTGGAATCAAAACCAGTGCATCTTTACAAAATGTCACTGCTCAACTGTTGCATATTCAACTAGACAAAACCCAACAAATGAGCGATTGGCATCCACCGTTTACCCAAGCGCAATTGCGGTATGCTGCCTGGGATGCCGCCATATTGTTGCAACTTTATCCCATTTTACTGAAGAAATTAAAACAAGCGAAATTATTCAAAATCGCCCAACTAGAATTTCGCTGTATGCCCGTTGTGGCTCAAATGGAACTGAATGGAATGTTGTTTGACTTGTCCCAATGGCAGATATTGGGTGCCAAGTTAGAGGCTAAAAAAACCACAGCACTGCAACAGCTTAAACAACTGCATCTGGCTGGTAATGCTCAAATGTCCCTACTACCAGAACTCACGGATACTATCAATCCTAATTCACCCCAGCAAGTTTTAGCTGCTCTCCAGGCTATGGGCATTGACCTCAAATCAACTAACCAAAAGGATTTAATTCCTTTAGCCCAGGAATATCCGGTGATTCAGGCACTTTTGGATTATCGCCACCTCTCCAAAATCACAACTACACTTACTGATAGCCTTCCTCAACACATTCACCCAAAAACAGGCAGAATTCACCCAAACTACTACCAATTAGGAGCTAGGTCTGGTAGATTCTCCTGTCGTCACCCACCGCTGCAAACTATTCCCCGTGATCCTGCGGCTCGAAATTGCTTTATTGCTGCACCAGGCCACCAAATTTTAACAGCTGATTATTCACAAATTGAGTTAAGGATTGTGGCTCGTCTTAGCGGTGATTCTAGAATGCGGCAAGCCTACCGTCAAGGTTCTGACTTGCATCGACTCACAGCCGCCCTGGTGACTGGTAAGCCTATTAGCCAAGTTACTCAAGAGGATCGCCGATTGGCTAAAGCTGTTAACTTTGGATTAATCTACGGTATGGGGGCTGCCAAACTTTGCATCTATGCCGAAATTAAATATGGGGTAACGATGACACTCGCAGCAGCAAAAGCTTTTAGAAAGCGGTTTTTTCATGCTTATTCTGGGGTAGCTGAGTGGCATGAAACTATCAAACGAGCTTATATCCGGGGGACTAAGGAAAGCCGTACCCTCGCTGGGAGAAGGCGCAAGTGGGCTTCGCAGCCCAGGTTAGCAGAAATGCTTAATCATCCTGTGCAAGGTCTCAATGCTGATATTAACAAATTGGCTATGGCTAAACTTTTCCAACCATTGGCTGAGACTAATGCCAAGCTGATTTGCATTGTCCATGATGAAATTATACTGGAATGTCCAGAGACTATGATTGACCAAGTTAGCCATATTTTACACAATTGTATGGTGGCTGCTGCCCAAAAGTTTCTCTCCCCTATTCCCGTTGTTATCGATATTAAGGCATCAAATACCTGGTGATTACATCAGTTAACAGTCAACAGTTATCAAGCCCGCCACCAACGCCTACCACTAATCGGCTTTCAATTAGCGTCGATATAGTGGGGGACGAAAACTACCCACATTGACCTTTTTTGAATTGATAATGCGCGAATTTTGAATTGATTTGACTGGTAACTGTTCAAAAGCTCAGATGCTCTCTTAACAGTCTGCTTACGCAGATTTAGAGTAAATCAAGATTTTATAGCCTCATTTAAGGTAAATCTTGGTGCTGTCACAGCAAGAGATTACATAGTGATTTTACAGCATTTTTAAGGAGTATAATATGACTTATTCTGAGCAATTAAAACCTTGGTGTATTGTCCGATATCTTCCCAACCAAGAAAATATTGTGGTAAAAAGATTTCGCCGACGTGATGATGCTGTTGCTTATCTGCTCGTCTTGAAGCAGTCAGGCAGAGATATTGCCTTTCAAATCATTTTTCAGACTCAAAACGTCAAGATACCACGCCAAAATGAAGCTGCCTTCTTCAAGAGATAATCCCCAATTGTTGCGGACTAAACAACTGTGTTCCATCATTTAATGGGATGGAAGAGTCCATCGTCACCAAAACGCCACCCAACAGAACCAGGATCTTTCGACCTGCACCATCTTTCAAAATCCTTAGAACTCTGATTATTTCGTTCTCGCTCTAAAGTCGCTAAATCCACACCCAATCTTTTAGCCAGATTTACCCCCTGATACGCTTGCAGTTCTAACTGCGGTGGATGATATTGGTAAGACTGCCTTCTTTGAGGAGTTGCAGAACGCTGTCCAAGTAAAGAAATAGCTCCTTCAATTTGTGCCAACCTCAAAGATATGGCTTCGGTCTTTTGCTCCAACTGTGAAAGTCTTTGTTTTGAACTATCTTCTACACCACCATCTTGTCCATTGGCCATTTGAGTCAAAAAGGCTTCGATTCGGTGTAGACGAGTTTCTACACTTGCTTCCGTACCAGGAACTTGTCCCAGGATATGATGCAAGCCTTGAATCACTAAATCGGTAGCCGTAGTTTTACGTTCTCGTGCAGCTGTGCGGAGTGCATTGGTGAGGGTTTTGGGGAGTTTGAAGTTAATTGATTCGCGTTCTGTGTTAGCCATCTCTATACGACGTATGTACCCTGGTACAGACAGTTTAACCCATTGACTGGACACAGAACTAGGGAAAACTAACAAGCATTGCTTGGCAAAGGCTACTTCTTCCCAGGCAGCTTGGTTCCCATCTCGGTTAATGCCGACAGCACTAAATATAGAACAAGGAGACCAGCACTGATAAGAAAAATCACAACGTCGTTATTCATAGATAAGGGGTAATTCTAGTTGTCCAGGTGAAGTATTTGAACGTCCCCTAGCTCTACCGTGAACTGCAATGTGACAGGGAGCGACATCTCCAAAGGGCTGCTTCTTTGATAGCCAGCGCTATGTCGTCCCAATTGTCCGCGTAGCGTTTTTTATAGATGGGCATTTCCTACGATACAAACTCAACAGATGGTGGCTATTACTAACTTTACCAATTTTTGGACAGGTGATAAAAGCAGAGTATCGCTCTATACATAGTCTGCTCCTTTTTTATTTGTCTTTAATTTGACAATTAGTCAATCTACTACATAAGTAAACCAGCACTTTACGTAACTTAATAAATCATCTAGACGGATCTGGAATACCCATTAAGAGGGACAATAAAAATCAGACAACATAAAACCAGACTCAACTACTGTTATGTCTTGTTAATAAACAGGTAGAAATTATGACTCTCTCACTGGTTCACGTCAGCAACTACCGTCAAGCAATCTCGGAACTACCCCCGGCGCAAGCGGAGGCGAAATTGATTACCCTGTGGTTGGATGGAAAGGCGGAGTCATCGGTGCGTGCCTATCAACGTTACGTGAAGCATTTTTTGAGGTTTTTGAGAAAACCCCTGCGTCAAGTAACATACGAGGATTTGGTTGATTACAGCACCCAATTTTCCACACAAGCTGCTAGCACTAGGCGCATTTATCTGGCGGCGGTGAAAAGTTTAATTAGTTTTGCTCACAAAATTGGTTATTTGCCTTTCAATGTGGGGATGGCGCTGAAGTTGGCAGAAATTCCCGATGCGATTAATGAACGTTATTTAGATGAGGCAGACATTAAGTTGATGGTCCGGGCGGCCGCCGCGATGGTAGATGATGCTAAAACTGCTAAACGGCAGGCGATCGCTCGACGTAATCTGTTAATTGTGAAATTATTGTATCAGGCCGGTTTGCGATCGCATGAGCTTTGCCAGTTAACTTGGGGCGATTTATCAGCTAGAACTGATAGTGGGCAAGTGTATGTGCGGCAAGCTAAAGGTAACAAGTCACGCACTATTTTGCTCAAACCAAAGCTGTGGAACGAACTGATGGAATTTAAAGGCGATGCCCTGGCTACCGATGCTGTTTTTTTTAGTCAGAAGGGGGGACATCTAGAACGCCAGAATCTCCATCCAATTATCAAGGTGGTGGCAGATGCAGCTGGTTTGAGTGAACTTGTCAGTTGTCACTGGTTGCGCCATGCCCACGGGTCACACGCGGCGGAGCGGGGGGTTAATCCCGTCTTGATTAAGGAGACTTTGGGTCATAGCAATCTAGCTATTACTGACAGGTATCTTAAGGCTAGACCCAATGATAGTAGTGCTTTGAAGTTAATGGATATTTGACTGGGTAGAGCTATCTGCATGAAAATATCGAGAATATAAAGCTTGTGCAGAGCGGCGATGCTGTTCCACCAACTGGGGAGGGGATAACACCTCTGCTTTATCTAAATAACGATAAACCCAGAAACTAAACTCATTTAAGGAACGGGGTGGTAAGTCTACAGCATAGTCTATATAAGTGGGTTTACCAGTAATTTGGTCAATTTTTCCGGGAGTAATTTTTTGTTTGAGATGACGCAGTTCACCTTCTAAAATGAATGCTGATACTGGAGGGAAAAAGCGCACCTTGATATTAACGAACTTGAGATTTCCGGCTAACTCTGATATTTGCGGTTCTGGTTCGCCTAAACTTAAACCCCAGCCATTTTCTAAGAGTTTATAGGCTTTGGCTAAACTTTCTCGTTGTTTTTCTAATCCCCGTGCCGGAATTTTGAGCAGTTCACAATGATGATTGAAACGATTTAACCGCCCCATGACTAAATGTCCAGTTTCACAAATTTCATAGAGTAAATACCAAGCAATATCATGGTATATTAATTGTAGAGGAAAAACTTGAAAGCGTCCCACCCGGTTAAAACCATAAAGGTCTTGACTGCGAGAAATTTCAATTGCTTGTCCTTGACTAATGGCTGTTTCTAGTAATGGCAACTGATGAAATAATGTATCGCGGTTTTGTCCCTTTTGTGCCATTTCTTCCGGGTCAGTATGAATTATTGCCCGATTCAGATGTTGGCGAGTTGGGTAAAAAAAGTCACCCTTGAGTTCCATGTCTAAACCGCGTAATCTTTTAGTGAGACTTTCATAAATACGTCTGACTTGGCTATCACCTTGAAATTGTGCTTGGGAGGCTAAAGCATTAAATGCTACTTTTAATTCGGCTGCTGACAGCGCCCCAGTCCCTAAATAATATCCCCAGCGATACATCCGACGTTCAAGAATACCGTAACGGCGTAGGGTTTCTAAGTCTTTGCGGAGGGTGGGAATAGCGGGATAACCTGCTGGTAATTTTATCTCCAAGTCTGCGGCTAATTTTTGCAGATATATTTTTACAGATGTAATGGCATCGTGATGTTCATGATCAATGGAGTCGATAAAATCAGGACTACCAATACCAGGATATTTTAAAAATGTGGCAATTAATAGCATCAAACGGGCAAAGGCTAGGGGTTCGGTGTAGGGATGAGTCGGTTGTTTAGTCACGTCGCTGCGCTCCGAATTCAAAATTCAAAATTCAAAATTCAATACCCCAGGGATAAATCCGAGGGCTGGAATTAATGTTGTTTCACTTTTTTCTTCTCCATAAATAAATTTAGTTGCTCTGTATCTTTTTTTTCTTTGGTCAAAATCACTATGGTGCGAGGAAGTTACCTCAAAATGGACTGAAATCTTTTCCCAGTCGTCTTTAGATGACTTTCGCTATCAGACGGGGGTTTGAACCTCCGGCGGGTGATGGCGACGGGTGCAGGTGTAAATAAAAAGAAAATATTCAGGTTTTGGCGAGAATTTAGCTATAAGTATTGATAATATTGGGTTACAAGAGATAAATATCACAATTTACTTTATCATCTTTTCCGGGCTTTTGCGTAATTTTGAGGCTATGGTAGTCCATATAATTCGTAATTCGTAGTTAGAATCAGTCGGGGCTTGTACCCACCACTGATTAAAGACCACCAAATATTTGATGTGGTGCGGGCTTGTACCCATTTAATTACGAATTACGAATTACGAATTAGTAATTATTATCTAATTTTTCCGAAGTTGGGGTAAAATGGCTGGAGTGTTGATTTTTTGGTTCTGAGCTTCGGTTGATTGCTGGATAAGGATTTTGGCGGTTTTGATGGTGGGTGTATTGGCTGTTGGGCGGTGGTTTTTGCTGACCTTCGGAAAGTGCCTCTAGACTCCTTACAGGGTAAGGGTTTAAAATGGGGGGATTCCTACTCGCTAGGAATATCAATTGAATGGAAACTTAATGTCATTAGTTGATATATTTTCATAGACTGTTGTATTCCTACTCGCTAGGAATATCAATTGAATGGAAACTCAATCAACTTGCATAGAACAAATGAGAACGGTTTGATAATTCCTACTCGCTAGGGATATCAATTGAATGGAAACTACCATTGCCAGCAATTTTCATAAATCATAAGAAATTCCTACTCGCTAGGGATATCAATTGAATGGAAACTGCGAA
The DNA here is from genome assembly GCA_007692755.1 of Nodularia sp. (in: cyanobacteria). Taxonomy (GTDB): domain Bacteria; phylum Cyanobacteriota; class Cyanobacteriia; order Cyanobacteriales; family Nostocaceae; genus Nodularia. Next base: position 64,308 of record REBL01000126.1, read on the forward strand.
CTTGGAGTGATTGAGGCTTCATGGTAAAAATTCCTACTCGCTAGGGATATCAATTGAATGGAAACCCGTTCTCGATTGCGTAGGCTTTAACGTTATCTAGTGTAATTCCTACTCGCTAGGGATATTAATTGAATGGAAACCTTTTTCTGTTTTCTCAGGTAAGATGATTTTTAAATTCCTACTCGCTAGGGATATTAATTGAATGGAAACAAATACGTAGCGATGTACTCGCCTTCGTAATCGAAATTCCTACTCGCTAGGGATATTAATTGAATGGAAACGATAGTATTAGGCTTTTTGGGCAAAGTATCCGTGATGGTACATTCCTACTCGCTAGGAATATCAATTGAATGGAAACACTTTTACTTATCCAAAGTAATAGCACTATTAAACGATTCCTACTCGCTAGGAATATTAATTGAATGGAAACTCGTTTCTTTGAATATGATAGTCGGCACAGTTGCATTCATTCCTACTCGCTAGGAATATCAATTGAATGGAAACTCGAAAAATGGCAAGGCATTAAAAAGCTGTTCGACAGATTCCTACTCGCTAGGAATATCAATTGAATGGAAACTTAAATTCGTATGTGGATGCGGGATCAAGATCAATACATTCCTACTCGCTAGGAATATCAATTGAATGGAAACGATACTGCGATTAGTTTTGTTGTCTTACGGTTCATGAGATTCCTACTCGCTAGGGATATCAATTGAATGGAAACGATTCAATCTTATCTTCTTCTTCGAGATAGTGAGTATTCCTACTCGCTAGGGATATCAATTGAATGGAAACTCTAGCATTAGTTTGGTAAGAACACCAGCAAACTTTTCAGATTCCTACTCGCTAGGGATATCAATTGAATGGAAACCCATTTCCAAGGTAGCGTACCGATGCTGTGTCACTGTCTAATATTCCTACTCGCTAGGGAGATTAATTGAATGGAAACGGATTAACAATTTCCTGCACCGCGTCTTCATTGATTGCAGATTCCTACTCGCTAGGGATATTAATTGAATGGAAACTAGAAACCGTCTGCTTTAATGTATTGAGACAGTGTGGATTCCTACTTGCTAGGAATATTAATTGAATGGAAACAATAGTGAGGTTTGCCTCCTAGCTCTATCTAGGTAATTCCTACCCGCTAGGAATATCAATTGAATGGAAACTAGGCTTTAACTTCGTTGTAGTTTCCGGGTTGGTTAAAATTCCTACTCGCTAGGGATATCAATTGAATGGAAACTGCCATATTACGGCTTCTGAGAAGCAAGCAAAAATGATAGAATTCCTACTCGCTAGGGATATCAATTGAATGGAAACATTTTATATTGTCAAGCATTTATGTAAAAGATTTTGAAAAATTCCTACTCGCTAGGAATATCAATTGAATGGAAACTCATTATTGTTCGATGGACAGCAGTTACTCATAGGAATAATACTCAAATTGAAAAATAAAAACCTGCATAAACAGCAACCAATGTCAAAGAACAAAAAATATCGTTGATAACAGCAAACAAAACCCTCAAATCTTCACCCAGAAACCATCTCAGCCTCACCGGAAAAAATCTGTAAATATTTGCAATTTATAGCCAAATACTGAAATAACCGCTTACAATGCGAATATCAGCTACCCAGAGAAATTACGGATGTCAGAAGAGTATTGGCGGGCGAAAATTTGGGGGTTACTCCATGACCCCATGTTAAAAGCCTTACACAACAACACCGGACGAGGTGAAAACAGCTTCTACGCACAACTAGAAGTCATGAAACCTTGGGTGGACACAGGCAAAACCCCAGATAAATCTGGTGGTAAAGTATTGGCAAATATACTTTTAGCTGATTATATAGCCTCAGCCAGCGACAGAGCCGCCATCGGTAGTGTCACAGCCACCATCAACTATGCACCAGGTAACAATCAAGACCAAGGCTTAGAAATTAGACATTTATTATCCGGTGCTAAATTTAACTTTAAAATTAAACAACATTCACAACTATTATCTCAGCGCAAAAATTATTTACAAGCCCAAGAACAAACACTATTCGCCACCATCCCAGAACATTTAAAAGCCGATATTAAAAATATCAAACCTCTATTTTGGTGGCTATGGCGTTGTTTACCCCAAGCAACTTGTAATGTATTTGATGATAATTCATTAATGTTGATGCCAGCAGAAACCCGATTACCAGACGCTTCCATTTGGAGTCATGTTAGCATCACATCCGCCTTAGCCGGGGCATTAGCAGGTTATGACTTAACCGCCGCACAAGTGCAAAACTGGCCCAGAGGTCAAGAAACCTCCCATCCTTACCTCGCAGTATTTAGTTTCACACCAGTCCAAGAACTGATAAAATCTAGTCGCAAAATGCGCGACTTTTGGGCAGGTTCTTGGTTACTGCATTATCTCTCAGCCAAAGTCTGTTGGCAACTAGCTAATCAATACGGACCCGACACCCTGCTTTATCCCAGTCTTTACCAACAACCATTAATTGACCATTGGTTACGCGAAAAATATCCAGAATTTCAAGACTGGATAGATAAACCCTCACCCGAATCATTATTAACTGCGGGATTTCCCAACGTTTTAGTTTTAATCTTACCCGAAGATAAAGTTAAAGCCGCCATGCAAACAGCCCAACAAACGCTGATGGCAGAATGGGATAAAATTAGTCAATTAGTATTTGACGAATTACAAGATCATCGTCATTGGATGCCAGGATTAAAATCAGATCATACCACTTGGTCAGGTTGGCTAAAATCCCAATGGCAATTTTATTGGACAGCCTTACCCATTGGTAAACCAGGAGAAGAATTTAAAATCTCGGCTGATGCAAACAAAGATGCCGAATTACAAAAATGGTCAGATGCCCAAAACCAAGCCTATAATTTAAGAACCCAAGACCACCAACTATTTAAAGACAAAGAATTAGAATTACTGCGAGAAGCATATAAACAACGTTGGGAGAGACAAAAAAGAGGCTTTAGTGCTAACGTTGGTTCATGGTGGGGATATATCTTCGACGCAACCCGTCAGAGTTTAGCATCAGTTAAAAACGCTAGAAATTGGGAATTACCCACAGCATTTTCCCCCCGTTCTACCATTTCTGGTATTGGTGCTGTTGTCAACCCTGGTAAAAATGGCAAAGACTGGATAACCGAAGGCGAAACCAAAAAACTCTGGTCAAAACACGCAGGTTTATTTGATGGGAGAGAACAGCTAAACGCTACAGAAACGGTAAAACGTGGTTTACCTAAAATTCTGCCGAAATTATTAAACATAAAAGACCAAGATATTACCGTATCTTATCCAGACTTAACCTCTGGTGTGGCTGGGTATTTAAAAGTTAACGCCACAGATACCAAACATCAACGTAACTTTGAAAATGCTTGTCAAGAAATAATTAAAGAATTTCCCCAGACAAAAGAAATCCTCCAAGAAATGCGAGGTAAATGGGGTATTCCTTGGATAGATAAAGATAATCACTTTAAACAATATCATCCCCGCTTGCTGAATGCAGGTTGGTTAGGGGAAGATTTAGAGATAGCTGAAGAATTAGAAAATCAAGATTCCCCAGAAATCCAGAAAATTCTCACCCGCTACTACCCCAACAATAACCCATCTAACTGGTATGTATTAGCTGCTGGTGACGGTGATGGGATGAGTGAATGGTTAAAAGGCACAAAACTAAAAACCTACGGTGATTATATTCCCTCAGATTTAAACGTTAAATTAGATAGTTTTAATAACTTTTTGGAATTAACCAAACGCATGGGGCCAAGTACCCACAGCGCTTTGAGTCGCGCCTTACTAGACTTTTCTAACCAACTGGTTCCTTACCTGACAGAAAACCGCTATGCTGGTAGATTAATTTATGGTGGTGGTGATGACGTTTTAGCTTATACTAATCTCTGGGAATGGGATAACTGGTTATGGGATATCCGCCAATGTTTTAAAGGTGCTGAAGACCCCAAAAATGAATTTAGCAATCACGGTGATTATTGGCAATATCTAGGGGATAGTAAAAAAGTTAATTTAGTTGACCGTCCCTTATTTACAATGGGTAGAGATGCCACCATTAGCTTCGGGATCATTATAGCCCATCATTCCGTTCCGTTGGCGATCGCCTTAGAAAGTCTCTGGGAAGCAGAAGCCAAAGCCAAAGAACATAAATCTCCTGAAGGTACACCAAAAGACGCTGTACAAGTGCGGGTATTATATAGTAACGGTAACACCCTCAAATCAACTGCCAAATTCGATGTTTTCCACCAATGGCAGAAATTAATTGCAGCAGAAGAATTAGACAGTGCCATATTTGAACAAGCTGCAAGTTTGTGGAGTCAACACCCTGCGCCCAATTCCGCCGCAATTACACCTTGGACACAGGCATTTTGCGCCAGACGCGACCAATTCCAAAAGGATGAAACTGCAAAAAATACGTTTCAGGAACATCTAGCAGACTTTCTCAAAGCATTATTCATCACGACAAAACAAGACTCAAGCCATGAAGTCAAAACCAAAAACCCTCTAGATACAGAAGTGGAAAACTGGTTAAAACTTGCAGCCTTCGTCAAACGCAACCGTAACATTACACTAGGAGGTGATATTTAATGTATTGGTATAAACTCACGCCATTAGACATATTAATGTTACGAGATGCCAAACCTTTTACACCCCAAGAAAGGGCATGGGCTGGTAGTACATTTCCTCCCAACGGTCATACTATCGCTGGGGCATTACGCGCACTTTTAGGAGAGAAGAAAAACTTTAATATTATTGGTTCCTTTCTCTGTTATGGAAAAGACAAAAATACTTTATATCTGCCTCGTCCATTAGGATTTATCAAGTCTACACCCCTGGTTCCTTTAACCTGGGAACCTGCATCTCATGTTCATAATGCCTTACGTGATGAAACTCAACCTATTCCCTTAGTCAAACCCGCTAACGCACCCCCAGAAGATGACGAAAATAGTTTAGTAAAATATCAAGGTTCAGAACCAGATTTTCGCCAATATTTGCCTTATGCAATCATCAAAAAGTATTTACAAACAGGAGAAATTGAAAAAGAGGATTGGCAAATAACTGATGGTAGTCATGAAGATAAACCTTGGACAATTGAAACCCGTTCTCATAATACTCTAGAAATGGGGACAAGACAAGTTAAAGAAGCCGATGGTTACTTTATTGAAAATGCCATTCGCTTACATTCTGACTGGAGTTTAGCCATAGGCATTGATGAAGAAATACCAACACCCACTACAATCAGATTAGGAGGAGAAGGACACCGGACAATTATGGAATCCTGCCCAGAATTGGGGGAACAATGGCAAGAACTGCAACAAATATCTCAGCATAACTTCCAAGCTGTTAATAAATCCATTGCTTATTTAATTACCCCAGGAGTCTTTGAACGGAAACATCGCACTAAAGACAATCAAATTACTTCTTTATGTCGTCCCTATCCTTGGGAATGGAAAATCAAAGATGGTAATTTTGTCAGCATGGCCACAGAGAAACCCGTCCCCATTAGTTGCAGGTTTCGCTATCAAAATAATTCGATTCCTGCACCCCAAGTATTTGCCGCCCCACCGGGAAGTTTATATTATTTAAATAAACCTCAAGGGTTGTTTCAAGATGACCCTAACTCTCATCTACATAATTGGCGAAAGTTGGGCTATTCAGAAATGTTGTGGATTCAATACAAATAACATTACCACCAAATTAGGTCAAATCATGATGGAATACATTTATTTATATCTACTGTCACCATTACATACAGGTGGCACAACCCAAGAAGGAAACTTACTAGGAATTGCCCGTGAATCACACACTAATTTACCTTATATTCCTTCTAGCACCATTCGCGGTAGAATTAGAGCCAGTGTCACAGATAAAGACATCCAATCTCAATTATTTGGCACTGATTTAAAAGATGGCAAACTAGAACAAGGTAATATTTGGATTGGTGACGCTTCTATATTATGGTTGCCAGTACCGTCATTAAGTCATAGTGTAGTTTGGGTTAGTTGCCCGATGTTATTACAAAGATGGCAACGTTTACAAGGTGGTAAATTACCGATACCTCCTGAATATAGCTGTAATTTTGCGAATGGTTCTGCTGTTTATCTCAAAGATGCAATTATTAAAGGTAATGAATTAAAATCTTGGGCAAATTCTGAAGATTTTGTTCCCCAATCATTAGCCACAAATTCTATAAATCGCCTGTTAGTGTTACCTGATAAACATTGCGCTACATTAATTCAAATGAGTTTATGGCGACAAGTAAAAATTAAGTTAGATGAACATAAATCTGTAGACGGTGGTTTTCGTTATGAAGAAGCCATTCCCCCAGATACATTAATGTATTTACCTTGGGGGATAACATCTCAAGCTAATGGAACATCAGAAAAATCTTATGCTGATTTTACAAATTTGTTAGCCGCTAATGAAATTATGCAAATTGGTGGACAAGAAAGTTTAGGACGAGGCTTTGTCCAACAATGGATGTGAAAATTTCTCTAAGAACCCCACCCCTAATCCTACCGTGTACATACAAGTCGGAAAATCATAAGAACCCCACCCCTAACCCCTCCCCGCAAGCGACTATCCATTACCCACATCTTTCTTAACATTGCTGTA
>REBL01000268.1 GCA_007692755.1 Nodularia sp. (in: cyanobacteria)
GTGTAGTGTGAGGAGCTTAACTAAGTACCATCATAAAGTAATGCCAAAGTGGCAGAACTCTCGTAACAATTTTGGTAACGAAATTTTTTTTTATGCAATTACGCTAGCATAGCTAGTAGTTACGGCAACCCCCTCACGCATCTGTCCACAGTTAAGGATAGTGAGGCTAGGAAGGTCAATTTAACAATTTTTCTGTTAAGGTAGCTAGTGTCTTGAGCATCAAAGAAGAGGAAAAGGGGTAGGAGGCGGCAGGGGAGAACCCCATAAATAAATTTAGGGGCTTGAAATAATTTTTTTTCTAATATTCATAAATAAATTTAGTTGCTCTGTTCCCTGCTCCCTGCTCCCCTACCTCTTTTGGTCAATAATCAAACCCATCTTCCGAAAAAGTGCTGAAATTACACCGGATAATCACCTATTTACCTGTGACTCTTGCTGCTTCTACCAATGGCTGAAATTCATAATTCATAACTTGCCAATGCCTAATACCCAATCACCAATCGCTGTTGCTATCATTGTAATAATCTATAAATGATTCCACTAATAATTGTGGCAATAGGTAAAGTTAAAATCCACGAAAATAAAATCTGGTAAAAAACACGCACCTTGCTTTGGTTCTCAATCAGCCCCACACCAAAAATTGAACTAACTGAAACTTGAGTCATGGAAACAGGAAGCCCAAAATAACTGGATGCAATTACCAAAATTCCAGTTGCCATATTTGCAGATAATCCCTGCTTATAATTCATGACGGTGATTTTTTGACTCATGGTTTCTGCTATTTTTTGGGAATTGAGTAAACCACCTAATCCCATTGCCATTGCTATTGTCAGCATTCCTCCTTGAACTGAAAAATAATCAATAATTAAAATGAGTGAAAAAATCTTAGGCGTATCATTAAACCCTCTACTAAAACTAATCAGACCTGCACTGATTAAGTGGCAAGTATGAACTACTCTTTGGTTGGCTTGTAAGTGTAATTTAAAATTGATAGTTTGCAATAATCTATGAGTTATTGCTGCCAAAGAAATAGCAATAATAGGACTGAGAAATAAGGGGAGAATAAATAATCTCCCCAACACTGCAAAATTAACTTTTAATCCAATAGATACTAATCCAGCACCCAATAACGCACCTGTGATACTGTGAGTGGTAGAAATGGGAAATCCTGTAAGGGCGGCAACTAGCACGGTTAAGCCGGTGGTGATAGCTACTGCAAGATGAATTTCTGGTACATTAGCGATCGCATTGTCAAATATACCTTGACTAGGAAAACTTTTCACCAAGTTGCCCGCCCAGAAAACCGAGGCTACTGCACCAGCAAAAGTGGTAAAACTTCCCCACAAAATGGCTGTTTGATAACTGGTTGTTCGGCTACAAAACAGTGTTGCTACACCTTTAAAATTGTCGTTGGCTCCATTGGAATAAGCTAAAAAAAGCGTAGCCAGAAATAAACTGATGATTAACATTTTTGGGGGCGTTAAAAGTTAACAGCAACCACCACCACTATAGTGCCAGATGGTTTGAGTCTGGTCTGTTGTCGTTGAGATTCCACGTTTTGCATCCTAATACAACTAACCATTATTTAAATGAGTTTTCGCTGATATCAGGATAATTCCCCAAGGGATTTAGCGGCGGGTCATTGACCACTCGTTAGTGACCACGAATCGCCAAACTTTGAACTAAAGTTCTTAACACTTCAGACATCGGTATGTCCAAGCCTGGTGCAAATTCCTTTAAAAGCCCTAACTCTCTAACATTAAGTCTTGTTTCGACCCGGTTATTTCTTGACATACTTACCACAATAAACCCTCACAATGATATCCTGGAAGCGGATAGGTTTAATAAAATTAATAGGATTAATTGCTGTCCTCAAAATACTTCTCGTATGCGACGATTTCAACTCAGTGCTTCAAATTATAAAATATCTTCAGGGTATGCTTACTGATTTCTTCCCAGGTGGGCGTGGACTCTGGCTAATAATTCCTCAACACTAAAAGGTTTTACTACGTAGTCATCAGCACCAGCATCTAAACCGGCGACGCGATCATCGCTCACGTTATCTTTAGCAGTTAATATAATTATCGGCACTTGATTGCCTGTACTTCGCAGACGGCGGCAAATCTCCAAGCCCGACAAACCAGGCAGCATCCAGTCTAAAATTACTAAGTCCAAATCTAATTCTCTCGCTGCGGTGAGCGCAGTTAGTCCATCGTAGGCCACACTCACTTGATAGCCTTGATAATTTAGTTCCAATTCGATAAATCGCGCCAGTTTTACTTCATCTTCAACTAGCAAGATGTGCGTCATAGATGATGTTGAGGATTTGGGCAGGGTAATTAAGCAACAATACAGACTGGTAACACTTGAGAGATGTGCTGAGACTAATCAATACCCAGACATCTCAATTGAGTTGACTTAGCTTAGTATAGATTTAAGTAAGTAACAACCGTAAGCCTGTAATTACCGATAGCTGCCCAGGCAAATACCATCTAACTTTAGCAATAGCCTGTGACATCTTCGCCACATTTATCAGCAAGATAACAAAGCGCTTTGAAACGCAGACTTACTAATTGGTCGTAGAGGGGATTTAATTTACACATTGGCGGAATGTGAAACAGTTGATGACCAAATAGTTTAAGGTCTCTTTCAAATGGACATTGGGCAGGTATAGCTCTACACAAAAAATGCGCTAGTTTAGCATTATGGATTTCTCTACTGTCTAACCACTGGCGAACTGAGTGCAGTAGGGGGTTATGTAATCGGGTATGAGTCAAGCTGGTCATGATGTTTTACCTTCAAAACTTATTAGCTAGGACGCTCTATAAAATACCTATATTTAAGTTATGTGAATTTATGTAGCGATTCTTTGTTCCTGGATTCTCCATATTTCACGACAAATGCCAGTCTCTGCATTCCAGACCTTTGGTTAAATATAGGGTTTCTCGGTTGTTTCCAAGGCAATAAATTTTGGTAAAGGGTGAAATTTACCATTTACGCTTTACCCAGACCACAATGGATGTTGATTCATGAGTTTTAATTTTCTCAGTAACAAAAAGCTTCTGTTTGACCAATGGGCATTTAGCTACGATTGGCTTTTTCCTTCAGTAATTTACCAAGCCATCCACAAGCGATCGCTGGAGTATGTGGATTTAGCAGCACGAGCCAATATACTTGATATGGGCTGTGGTACTGGACGACTACTTGACCGCTTGGCAACTGAATTTTCTGATCTCCGTGGCACTGGATTAGATTTATCATCTAATATGTTGCGGGTAGCAAGACAGAGCAATTCTCACCATCCACGTTTAATTTATCTTGAAGGTCAAGCAGAATCTTTGCCCTTTGGGGAAGGACAATTTGATGCTGTTTTTAGTACTATTAGCTTCTTACACTATTTGGAACCTCAACAGGTGCTGACTGAAGTTGCACGGGTACTTTCTCCTGGTGGGCGCTTCTACTTAGTTGACATCACCACTAAAAAAGAGACAACACCGCAAGTTTTACCGATTTCTCCTCGTGGGATTAGACTCTATAGTCCTAAACAACGTGAAATTTTAGGCTCATCGGCTGGATTACTGTGTTTGAGTCACCACTATTTACTAGGGCCAGTTTTGCTAACAATTTTTGTTAAACCATCCTAGAGTTGATGGGAAATATCACTTGATATATTCATAAAAAATATAGGGACTTATGATCTGCATAAGTCCCTTGTAAATTTATGGTAGTTCTAGCCCTCCATACTTTGGGTACTAAAGCTAGAATAGTAGTCAATTAGATTTTTAATCAGGCTAGCTTGACTGCTTAGACAGAAGCTGGCTTTTTCTTTAGGTATCCAGTCAGTGAACCAATTGCTATTAAGCCTAATATAACTCCAGGTTCGGGAATAACAGTTGCTGTCAGTTCACCGCCAAAATCATAACTACACCCTCCACTAATGATGCAGGTTTCTGGGGCAAGCCCTTGGTTCAAGTAAATACTAGTATTTGTCAATCCTTGAGAAGCATCTTGGAAAGTATAGAAGAATGTGCCATCGAGACTTGTGTTAAAGTCATCTCCCAAGTCAAAACCTGTAGATGTGTTAAAGTTGCCTGATTGCAGAACAGTCTCTGTAACGGTGTCAAAGTTAAAATTGAAAGCGCTGCTTAGATTGGCAACATCGTAAGTGAATTTTTTCAACACATCTCCATCGGGAGTGAAGAAGGAAATGCCAAAACTATTTAACTGATCATTGGTAACGACGCTTCCCAAGAAACTATCATCAAAGCTGAAGCGCCCTAATGCAGAATAACCTTGCTCTCCTGTCCAAGACAATTCAAATACAGCAGCTTCAGCACGGGGAATATTAATTAAAGTTGCCATCGAGGTGACAGCAGCAACAGCTACAGTAGCTTTGATTTTGTTAGAAATGTTTTTCATGTTTGTGATAACCGCAGTAGTTTTGGCGTTGTTTGTTGTTGCTGACAACAGTGATAATTTCTGCAAAAGGTGGACTTTGGAAAATGAATTAATTTACCCAATTAGACGCATCATAGTTTAACAAACCCCATATTAACAGGCTTGCTTTTTGAAACCAGATGCCTGAGCTTTTCAGCTTTATGAGCAAAAAGGGTGTTTTAAAATTCAATTAATTCCCTAAACACCTTTGGTGCGATTTTATCATTAGTTTCAACATAATTATTGTATTTAATGTTTAATTTGTCAAAGAAAATCTACTTGCTTTTTATAGGTTTGATCAAACAAATATCTTTTTTCATTTAATTAAACAAAGCTTTAACTTCTCTTAACCAAGATTTAGATTCCTCCCATTACATATTTTTCTTCGTATTGATTTATTGATAGATTAATATCACTGAACAATCTTATTGTTTGCAATCATCATTTATTTCTTTTGTTGATAGTCAAAATATCTTGATTAACATCCGAAGCCCTGGTATTATTTTGGCGCTCTGGGGTCTTTGGGAAAGTAGGATTTAAAATATTTCTCATTACTGAGTTAGAGTAATCTTCAGGTACAAAGCGATCGCCTGATCTCGAAATAGCGAATAGCCATAACTTTCAACTAATACTGACTTACTGGTGGTAATCTATCTATAAGTTTTTAATGATAATTAATTTTAATAAGCTTCTAAAATTAATTACGTGGATATATAGTTTGCTAGATTTTATTGCTATTTCTCTAAAATTTAACTTTCTGGCCTATTAATCATTACCTCAGCTTAACCAAAGCTACTTAATATCTACGAGTAATCTTATGCGAGCCAAATACTTTCATGGTATATTCCAGACGTAAATTCTTTGGATTAGCAGGTGCAACAGCAGCAGGCACATTAGCTCTATCTCCATTACAAGCTCTGATTGCTAGAAAAGCCTTTGGTCAAACAACCACTACAGGATATGGTCCGCTTCAAACAGATCCAAATAACTTGTTAGAGTTACCACAAGGATTCCAATATCGAGTTATATCACGCACAGGTGATCTCATGGCCGATGGCAATCCAGTACCTAACTTACATGATGGTATGGCAGCCTTCCAAGGACCCAGAGGCACAACCATTCTGATTTGTAATCACGAAATTAACGGTACTGGCGTGACTGGTTCACGAGTACAAGTACCCAGCGATTTAGCCTATGATCCTCTTTGCAAAGGTGGTACTACAAACATAGTTGTAGGTTCCAATCGTCAGCTAGTTAAACAGTTTGCCTCTCTTGGTGGCACCATTCGTAACTGTGCTGGTGGTCCAACTCCTTGGGGTTCATGGATTACCTGTGAAGAAAATATCACCACCCCTACTAGCGGTGGCGGACGTGTACAGTCACATGGTTTTAACTTTGAGATTCCCGCAAGTGCCACTGGGCCTGTGGAAGCAGTGCCTCTAATTGATATGGGACGGTTTAATCACGAAGCTATAGCCGTAGACCCTAAAACGGGATATGTTTATGAGACTGAAGATAGAGGAAATGGTCTCTTCTACCGTTTTATCCCCAACGTGCCTGGAAAGTTAGCCGAAGGTGGCACACTCCAAGCTATGGTGATTGTCGGTAAACCTTCTGCGGTTAATACTAATAATCGCGGTTCAAATAGTGGTCAGTTCGCTGTGGGTCAGAAATACTCTGTAGAATGGGTAAACATTCCTAACCCTAACCCAACGGCAGATGATGTTCGATTCCAAGGTAGTAACTTGGGTGCAGCTCAGTTTTCCCGTGGGGAAGGTATTTGGTATGGCAACGGTGAAATTTATTTCGCTGCTACAAATGGCGGAGCGATCGGCCGTGGTCAGATATGGCGCTACATTCCTGGTGATGAGACAATTGACCTGTTTGTAGAGTCCGAATCTGCGGATATACTTAAGGCTCCAGATAATATAGTTGTGGCACCTTTTGGCGATATTATTATCTGTGAAGATGCCTCTGGTACCAATTTCTTGAGAGGTGTAACTCCCCAAGGTGAACTCTATACTTTTGCCCGTAACCCCTTTAATGGTAGTGAGTTTGCTGGAGCTTGTTTCTCACCTGATGGTCAGACTATGTTCGTTAACATCCAAAGCCCCGGTATTACTGTGGCAATTTGGGGTCCTTGGAACAGTAGACAAGGCTTGAATTCATAATGCTCTCTGACCCATACTGCCAAAATTAAGTAGGGGTAAGTTGTGGGAAAAAGCGATCGCCTCACCTAAAAGTAGTGGTTAGCGATCGCTCTATATTAACATCGGCTCAATGGTGGTAAAATTTCTAAAATCATAATCTGCACATCAGGAAACTCCAAGGGTGAAATAGTGGCATCTTCTGCCAAAATCACTACATCTTTATACCCTTCCTGAGTTGGTTCCCGAAAAATGTGCAATTGACGGCTAATAACATCTAGCACCCAATAATCTTTAATTCCTGCTTGGGAGTAAGCTTTGGCTTTAGTCTCGCAGTCTAGCTTCAAACTGCTATTTGCTACTTCAATAATCAGATAAACTTCAGATGGTGTCGGGTGGTGGTCTGCGTAGTCTAAAGGATCTACTTTAACAACAGCAATATCCGGTTCTGGTTCAGATCGTTCATTTAACTGGATTGGGTCTTGAATAGATACCCATGCCCGATTTCCTAACCGATTTTGCAGTAACTTATCTGTTCTCCCCACTGCTGACCGATGGGCTGTTCCTTTGGCAATCATCCAGATAATTTTTCCTTCTAGAAGTTCCACTCGCTCGTCTACACCAAAAATCCCAGCCTCAGCCATCCGATGGTATTCTTCAACAGTCCACAGGCGAAGGGGTAAAGTCGTTTCTGCGTTTTGCATAGCTTGTCTAGCAAATGTGAAAATCGTGGGTATTCATATCGTACCATTTTAGCTTGACATATTAATTCAAATATGGTATTAGATGCTGAAACTAAATCAATCTGCCAAAATTTGAATTTCATCTAGTTGATTAATTACCACATCCGCACCTTGGACATGATCTGATTTACCCACCCAAGTAATACCAATACAACCTGCGGCTTTAGCATTACGAGCCATTTGCATATCACCGACAGCATCTCCTACCATCAATGTATTACCTGGTTCTACACCCAAAGCTTGACAAGCCTGTAAAAACAATACTGGATCTGGTTTACCGGGGCCGTCATCAACTCCTTTTTGTAGCTGGATGTAATCAGTTAACTCGTGTCGTGCTACAAAATCACTAACCTCAGCTGTAGTTGCGGCTGAAATAATACCAAGTTTTATTCCGGCTGCTGACAAGGACTTTAATAGATCCAAGCTACCTGCAAATAGTGGTGCTGGAGTTGTACCCAGATATTTTTCAGCTTCGTCTAAGGCTTGACGAGCTATTTTTAAAGATTCAAACCATCCTTTTCCCGTTTCGGCAATATATGCAGCTGCGGCGATTTCAGTTTCCCGGCGACTGGCGACGGAGATTAAACCTGCTGGATCTAAAGTATTGCTATTGATGCCAAAAGCCATTAATAAGGGTTCGCCAATTCCAGGAACTTGTGCGTCTATCATCCGCGCACCTTTTTGTCCAAGCGATCGCAAGTACGCTTCAGAATCTTCTAATGTGCCATTTTTATCAAAAAAAATTGCCTGGATATTAGAAAATTTAATATTTCTACATTTAATAGTTACCAAAGTATTTCACCCCGTTGAATCAATTTAAAATAGCTCTGAGCTATTCACCACAAAAAAAGAGGGGTATTCCCTCTTTAATTAATAGTTTAATAATTCTAGTTAAAAACAAGTTAAACTACAGCCCTATTAGCCTTGATTAAGAGCTTGGTTATCTCTCTGACTAAATGTAGCGCAGTGTCACCCTACCTATAACCGAGTTTTGGTAGAGACTGTGTTCAACCTTCTTGTTCAATAGTCGCTGGAATCTCTTTTTCAGCTTCGGTTGCTGCTGGAGCTTCTTCTTCAACCGCAGTTACAGCCGATACTTCTTC
>REBL01000147.1 GCA_007692755.1 Nodularia sp. (in: cyanobacteria)
AAAAAAAGGGATCAACTGCATGGTTTTCCAATTTCCCAATTTTGGGTTGCCTTTTTTTCAAGAAAATCAGGCAACCCAAAAAACTACTCCCCTACGAATGTCAATGCGTGTGGTAGAAGAAGCCGATACGGAATTGGGGACATTACTAGCATCGCTCAAAACCCACAGAAGAGGGTTATCCCCTGCACAAGTGCGGCAACGACTACATCAATATGGTTTGAATGAAGTTATTCATGACAAACCACCTATTTGGTATATCCAATTTCTGAATGCTTTCAAAAACCCGTTTGTGTTTGTGTTGATGGGATTAGCAGTAGCTTCTTATCTCATCCAAGACATCCAGGGTGCAATTATACTCAGTATGATGGTAGCTCTCAGTGGAATACTACGGTTTGTGCAGGAGTTTCGCTCTACTCAAGCCGCAGAAAAACTTCAAGCAATGGTAAATACCACTGCCACCGTTAGCCGTCGCCATAAAATCTTGGTTCGTGAACAACGTCAAGAAATTCCTATTAAATATTTAGTCCCAGGTGATATCGTTCATCTGTCAGCAGGAGATATGATTCCGGCTGATGTGCGACTACTCACAGCTAAAGATTTGTTTGTTAGCCAAGCCGCTCTCACGGGGGAATCTTTTCCGGTGGAGAAACATGATAGATTTTGCAGTTTGGTGGAAAAACTGGCCATTACTCACAGGCAACAAAGCAGAGATCCACTAGATATTACAACTATCTGTTTTATGAATACCAATGTAGTCAGTGGTACAGCAACGGCAGTAGTTGTGGCTACGGGAAACCAAACTTATTTAGGTTCCTTGGCTAAAAAGGTAGTTGGTAAACGAACAATCACCAGCTTTGACAAAGGGGTAAACGGTGTAAGTTGGCTGTTAATTGGCTTCATGGTGGTGATGGTGCCAATTGTGTTTTTTGTGAATGGTATTACTAAAGGAGACTGGGGGGCAGCCCTTTTATTTGGGATTTCTGTTGCTGTGGGCTTAACTCCGGAATTGTTACCGATGATTGTCACGGCGAATTTGGCACGGGGTGCTGTGGTGATGTCGAAACAAAAAGTCATTGTCAAACGCCTGAATGCTATTCAAAATCTCGGTGCAATGGATATTCTCTGTACCGATAAAACAGGTACTCTCACCCAAGACAAAATTATTCTAGATGGGCATTTTGATATTTATGGGCAAACCAGTAAAGAAACCCTGAATTACGCTTATGTCAATAGTTATTATCAAACTGGGTTAAAAAATCAGTTGGATGTCGCTGTACTGGAACATGGGCAAATGTCTGGGCTTGAAAGTCCAAAATACAACTACCAAAAAGTGGATGAAATTCCCTTTGACTTTGTGCGTCGTCGGATGTCAGTGGTGGTTGAAAATCACAGCAATCAACACATTCTTGTTTGTAAAGGAGCAGTAGAAGAAATTCTCCCCCTTTGTATTCAGGCTGAGGTGAATGGAGAAATAATTCCCTTGCGCCATTCTTTATATCAACTGACTACGGAGATTACACACAATCTTAATCAACAGGGGCTGCGAGTAATTGGGGTTGCGTATAAAAAAATCTGTGAACCCCAAAACCGTTATCAGGTTAAGGATGAGAACAATTTAACTTTGGTGGGATATCTGGCCTTTTTAGACTCAGAAAAAGAAACGGCATCCGAAGCGATCGCATCTCTGCAAAAACATGGTATCCATGTCAAGGTGATCACAGGTGACAACGAAATTGTGACTCGTAAAATCTGCCAACAAGTAGGTTTAGCTGTTCAACACACTGTCCTCGGTAGTGAAATTGAACAAATGACTGATGAAGAACTGGCAGAAATTGTAGACACCACAACTATTTTCGCCAAAGCATCTCTGTTACAAAAAGCTCGTGTGATTAGATTACTCAAGCTTCGAGGTCACACAGTTGGCTATTTAGGAGATGGAATTAACGATGCACCCGCACTGCGAGAAGCCGATGTGGGTATTTCTGTTGATACGGCTGTGGATGTTGCTAAAGAATCTGCCGATATTATTCTGTTAGAAAAAAATTTGCTGGTGCTGGAACAAGGAGTTATTCAAGGGCGAAAAACCTTTGGGAACATGATTAAATACCTGAAAATGACAGCTAGTTCCAATTTCGGTAACGTTTTCAGTGTCATGGGTGCTAGTGTGCTACTTCCTTTCCTCCCCATGATGCCGATTCATTTGCTAATTCAAAATTTGCTCTATGACATCTCCCAAATCACAATTCCCTTTGACAACGTAGATGCAGAATACTTAGCAAAACCCCAAAAAATAATAGTGCCAGATATTGGGAGATTCATGATTTTGATTGGTCCCATCAGTTCTATTTTTGACTATGCCACCTACGGATTGATGTGGTTTGTTTTTAAAGCAAATACAGAGTTAGACGCGGCATTATTTCAATCTGGTTGGTTTATGGAAGGGCTACTTTCCCAAATTTTGATTATTCATATTATTCGTACACCAAAGTTTCCATTCCTCGAAAGCAGAGCTTCTTTTCCAGTTATATTACTGACCTCAATGGTTATGTTTGTTGGTGTTTTTATTCCATTTACTAGCTTTGGAGCCAGCATTGAACTTCAACCTTTGCCCATGAGTTACTTTCCTTGGTTGGTTCTGATTTTATTGAGTTATTCTCTGCTCACACAGTTTATTAAGGTTTGGTATATCAGGCGCTTTAGCAAGTGGCTATAAAGCTAAAAATCATTTTTGTATGGACAATATTTACACAAAATAATGAAAATAACCATAATGGCTAAAAAAAGAAAGAGGCTTCAGAGACTTATTTCGTAAGTCTGAATGTATTATAGAGTTTCCTAATCATATAAGGTATGTCATAACCCCTATTGCTTGCAGTGAAGGAGTTAGGGGTGGGTTTTATGTACCTCAGCAAAGATAGAAACGCTATAAGCAAGATTGTTGAAATGTGTAATTAAGCTTCTATTAAGCTCGTTCAATATTGTTAAGAAATTCAGATTATTTTTCTGCATTTCATATTTTCGTATGCTCTATTTTTTCCTGATTTTGATGTTAAAAATATACAGGAAATGAACTATATTTTTACCGAGTTTTGTGTAAAAATTAAGCATAACTAACTGATGATGTTTTTGAACATCAACAATAAGTTTGAAAATTGTGTCTACCAAGCAATGTGAGGAGAAAATGAAAAAAGTATCGCAGTTTCTCATAGCTGGTTCAACTGTGTACAGCACGATGCTATTTTTTAGTGCGGCAGTATTAGCTGGAGAAATACTACCTAACTTAGGTTTAGATAATTTAAAAATCAAAGTTGACACTGTTGACCAAAATCAAGAAATGTCACAGGTTACTTCAGTGTCTCAGTTGTCGGATGTGCAACCAACAGATTGGGCTTTTCAAGCATTACAATCGCTGGTAGAACGTTATGGTTGTATTGCAGGGTATCCAAATAGCACTTATCGAGGTAATCGCGCCCTGACACGGTATGAGTTTGCGGCTGGTTTAAATGCTTGTCTGGATCGAGTCAATGAACTAATTGCTACTGCTACAGCCGATGGATTAACTCAAACAGATTTAGCCCAACTGCAACGACTACAAGAAGAATTTGCGCCTGAATTAGCAACATTACGCGGTCGCGTGGATGCCATAGAAGCCCGCACCTCACAATTGGAAGCGAATCAATTTTCCACTACCACTAAATTGGAAGGAGAAGTTGTCGCGGTTATTAGTGATGTTGTACGTGGTAGAAGAGTTAATGGTGAAAGGATCACAGATAGAAATACAACTTTAGGGGCGCGATCGCGGATTGAATTTGTTACCAGTTTTACAGGACGAGATACGTTAGTCACCAGAATTGAATCTAATAATATTCTCAGTCCTGACATTCGGACAACAGAAGGTAATCTAGCTTTTGCCGGTGATGATGGCACTACTAATGCTGAAATCGATGCCCTATTTTACGAATTTCCTTTGGGTGCAAGGACACAAGTAATTGCGATCGCTAACGCAGGTGCAGCAGATGATATTGCTGATACTGTGAATATTTTTGACGGCGATGGTAGTACTGGAGCTTTGACCACCTTTGGTACACGCAACCCGATTTACAACACAATGGAAGGTATCGGATTCGGTATCACCCACGAGTTCGGTGATAGATTAGCACTCAGTTTAGGATATTTGAGTGATGCAGCTAATGACCCTTCACCATCGAATGGTTTATTTAATGGTGCTTACGGTGCATTGGCACAATTGACACTCAGACCAAGCGATCGCATTGCTGTAGGTTTAACTTATATCAATTCCTACAACCAGCCACTACTTACAGGTAGTAACGCTGCTACCACAGACTTTGATGGCAATGCTTTTTCCAGCAATTCTTACGGTGTGCAAGCATCCATTGGTATCAGTGAAAGATTTGTTTTAGGTGGTTGGGCAGGATACACCAATAGTCGTACCTTGGCAGGCGATCGCGGTGAAGTAGACATTTGGAATTATGCCATTACCCTGGGCTTTCCTGACCTGGGTAAAGAAGGTAACTTAGCTGGGATTATTGCTGGTATAGAACCCAGAGTTACAAGTTCTACTATTCCAGGATTTGACAGAGATAGAGGTACTTCCTATCATCTGGAAGCTTTTTACCAGTACAGGCTGACTGACAACATCACCATTACCCCTGGTGTCATCTGGCTGACATCTCCAGATCATAATAGTGATAACAGTGACGTTGTGATCGGGGCGCTGAGAACAAAATTCAGTTTCTAAATAGTTAATTAGCTCAGTCAAGGCAACCAAATTTTGTGGAACCTTGACTTGAGAGCCAATTTTCCGCAATTCCTCAAAAATTAGGATCTATTTATGACAACTCTGTATGATTTCCTCTTTCCCTGTAGCCCTTATTTTGGTCAAATAACGCCAGAAAATTTAATCTTCAATGCCAAACTTCAAGAATTTTCTCAACGGGTAAATTTTATTACAGCCCTGCAAACATCAGGTAAAGTCTCTCCCCAAGAAGCATTTGACCAAATTGAAACACTATGGAAAGAATTGCAATGCCACAAAATTCTGTTGTAATCATAAAACATGGGCGTTGCTAAAATTATTCAGAGATGCAAACAACCCTATCTGGAGTGGCAAAATATATGTCAGAATTACAAGTTGCCGCAGTTTCACCAGTAATTAAAGTATCTTATCAACTCATCCATCTGACAACTGGACGCATCCGATTTCGGATTCCTCGATTAAAAATTGACGAAGAGTTTACCAGCAAACTGCAATGGACGCTCAAATCTAAGGCTCCCATATTTAATGTTCGGGTTAACCCCATCATTAGTTGCCTAATAGTGCATTATGTACCCGACCAAATCGACTGCGCCGGGGTGCAAGCGCACCTCAAAGATGCCATAGCACAAGCCCTGAGAAAAGATTTACCTCTACCCCCCCAACTACCTGAACTCAAAGCACAAACAGAAATCGGATCTTTAGAACCGCTCAAATTACCTGTACTCAGTCTAGGTGCAGCAATCATCACGGCTATCTTAGAATTACCCTCAGCTTTTTTGGTAGGGGGACTAATCCTGATCGCCGCTATCCCTCTATTTCAATCCACTGTGGATGAAATCACAGAGGAACAAAAACTAACTTCGGATATCCTGGAATCTTTATGGACATTGCTTCATGTTTTTGAAGGATTCTTAATTGCTCCGGCTTTAGCTTTAAGCTTAGATGGTTTAGGAAAAATTCTGCGAGATAGGACAGCCAGTCACATTGACTATCAAGCAATTAACCTAAAACTACAAGAACGTTACACTCATGTCAAACGAGCAGGTAAGCAAAAAAAAGTTTTAATCAAAAACGTTGAGACTGGGGATTTAGTAATTGTCTATCCAGGTGAGAGAATTCCCGTGGATGGAGTTGTTGTCAAAGGAAAAGCCATAATAGACCAACTCAAACTCACTGGTTCATCTAAAGTATTAGTGCGGCGAGAAGGTCAAAAAGTTTATGCCTCAACCTTAGTAGTAGAAGGAAAACTGACTATCCAAGCCGAAAAAACCGGAGACAATACCCAAGTTGGTAAACTACTCGATTTAGTTAAGCAGGCTCCCGTCCAAGATACCAGATTAGCCGACTTTGCCGAAGATGTGGCAGATTTAACAACCGTGCCAATTTTGGCTTTAAGCGGCTTATTATTTGCATTCACTAATGATATTCAACGGGCGCTGGCTTTACTTCAGTTAGATTTTGCCACAGGTATCCGCATTTCCTCTGCTACAGCCATACTCTCTGCCATTGATTATGCAGCTCGTCACGGAGTTTATATCCGTAGTGGTCGAGCCTTAGAAATGCTGGCGCGTGTAGATACGGTGGTGTTTGATAAAACTGGCACACTTACCCAAATACAGGCAGAAGTGGTCAATATCCAGACCATAAATGAGCAGATAACATTTTTGGAAGTTCTCAGTTTAGCTGCGGCCGCAGAACAAGGTTTGAGCCATCCTTCAGCCAAAGCCATTGTTAATTATGCCGAAAAACAGGGCGTTATGACTCAAATCGAATGGGAATCATGGGATTACAAAATTGGCAGAGGGGTAATTGCTCAACTGAATGGACAGAGGATATTACTGGGAAGTAAAAAATTTCTCCGTAAAGAAGGAATTGACTTCAGACCAATGCACCGCCAGTATCCAGATATCAAAAATGATGGTCATACTCATATTTACTTAGCTCGTGATCAGCAATTGTTGGGCGTGATTTCTTTGAGTAATCCCATTCGTCCTGAAAGTGCTAGTGTAATTTCTGCCCTTAAGCAACAGCAGATTCAGCCTTATATGCTAACTGGAGACAACGCCAAAGCTGCTAATGCAGTCGCCAGGGAAGTAGGAATTTCACCAAACCATACTTATGTAGAAGTGTTTCCAGAAAAGAAAGTAGACATATTACGCAAGTTAGATCAAGAAGATCGGATTGTGGCTTATGTCGGTGATGGTCTGAATGATGCCGCTGGTCTAGCTTTTGCAGATGTTTCAGTTTCTTTCGCTGAAGGAAGTCAAACTGCTCGCCAAGCAGCAGATATAGTGATGATGAATAATGATTTACATGAATTGCTAATGGCTATTTCCATAGCGAAAGATACTATGACAGTTGTTTATCAAAATATTGGTCTGGTTGCCGTTCCTAATGTCAGTGTCGTGTTGGCAGGTGTGTTATTGAGTTTAGACCCCATTATGGTTGTAGTTATCAATAGCGGGTTCACGATTTTAGCGGAATTAAATGGATTACGCCCTCTTGCCGGCAGCATAGAACCCAAATTCCGCACACTTCATATTTAATAGGACTTACGCAATGACTCTGGTGAAACCTTCTTTCCTTTGTGTTCTTTGTGTCCTTTGCGGTATGCGCTTCGCGCACGCTGCGCTAACGTTTTTTCATAATTTTGCGTAAGTCCTGGTTAATAACCATGCAAATTCTGACTAAAGTTATACATTGCTGATTAATTATTCCAGTATTAGGATTGACTCAAAATGTGTTTCAGCTTATACTCAATTTTGGCTTGGCAAATATAAAATTATTTACAAGTCGTTCAATTAATAATTTTCACATAATTTTCGTTAGGAGAAAAATAGAAATGGATGCTTCTGGTAGTAGTAGTAGTTCCTTAGCTGCTATGGAAGAAACCAGTGTGTCTGATGAAGACCCTGACCCTCATTTAGCCTGTACTCAGTTGGCGATTACAGTGATGAATTATTTATAGACTCTATTGAGAAAGTAGGGTCTCTGGTTCATCTCTGGTTGCTACTGAGCATGGCAACTGCACAGAAAGGAGATGAACTACATATCATGAATTTTAGCTAGTCCTGGTTTGGCTCAAATCAAGACTTTCGAGATTTATTAGGATAAATGTAGGAAAGTTTTCCAATACATAGACAAGAAAATACTAAAGACTTTGGGCTGTTTTTTCGTAAATTTCGGAAAATTAGCGCCATAAATAGTGTTTTGGACTGTGATATCTAGGAAATGCTTTGAGTTTCTATCTATCAGCATGATTGATCAAGCGTTGATTGTGTTGCAGATTTTTGATGAATTTTCTAGTGTTTCTAGAATAGAACTACACGGCACAAGTGAAAAGTGACGTGGAAAATTTTCATACCTAAATTCGTTTTTAAGTTGCTGCATGGGTTATCTAAAATCACCCAAAGATGGCAACATATCCCAACCCACAAATCTAGCACCGCAAAGTAGAAGTCAAACACAAAAAGTTTATTCTATAGGCTTTTGATGATTTTAAACGGTTGTTCTATTTGTGCTGACTTGTACTAGCTGACATCTAAATTCTTAATCACAAATTACATTTAAGCCGATTGTAACCCACATTC
The DNA here is from genome assembly GCA_007692755.1 of Nodularia sp. (in: cyanobacteria). Taxonomy (GTDB): domain Bacteria; phylum Cyanobacteriota; class Cyanobacteriia; order Cyanobacteriales; family Nostocaceae; genus Nodularia. The sequence goes on from REBL01000147.1 coordinate 8,368, forward strand.
CGCACCCTCAACTGTCACACATCAAGAAAAGAGCGTCCAAGTAGTA
>REBL01000256.1 GCA_007692755.1 Nodularia sp. (in: cyanobacteria)
GCCGGATGCGTGGTTTTGCTTTTGTTGAAATGGATACAGAAGCAGAAGAAACAGCTGCCATTGAAGCACTAGATGGTGCTGAATGGATGGGTCGCGGACTGAAAGTTAATAAGGCTAAACCCAAGGAAGACAGAGGTTCCTTTGGCGGTGGTAACAGAGGAGGAGGATATGGTGGTGGAGGTGGTGGACGTAACCGCTACTAAACTTCACAACTAAAAATTTCATTTAGGAAATTACCAAACATAAATTAGCTAATATTTGTAGGGTGTGTTACGGCATTGAATCTCAGGGCTTTGCCTGTGTAGTCGCGACTGACCGTCGCCCGGTGCAATATCTGAGCCTACAGATTGGTTATTTTGTTAGTTGGAATTTTCTGAGGGTACAAAAAAGTCAGATTTTGAATCTGGCTTTTTTGCGTAACTATAGATGAACTTGTGATCAACATTTGTCAAATGCTACCGTCTACAAATCAATGATAGGAGTTAAGGACTTTCTTTCACTATGAAGCGTAGACACAAAGTAGCATACAGCCTGACATCACTCATCAGTGTCAGCTTAATATCTCACTTGATTGCACCGAATTCTGCCATTGTGGCTGCACCACCGAGAAACCCAGACAAAACTGTAAATTGTGAGATTTTAGTCGTGGGTGGTGGACTCTCTGGTGTCGCGACAGCTTACGAGGGTTTACTAGCTGGGCGCACAGTTTGTCTCACAGAAATAACCGATTGGTTGGGAGGTCAAATTTCTTCTCAGGGAACATCAGCATTAGATGAACGCCCCACCCAGCGTAGTCGCCAATTTTATTCTCGCGGCTACTTGGAATTGCGAAATCGTATTGAACGCAAATACGGTAAACTTAACCCTGGGGATTGCTGGGTAAGTGACTCTTGCTTTCTGCCTCGTGATGCTCACACCATTATGACTCAGATGCTGAAAGATGCCCAGAGAAAGGGTAGAGGCAAGTTAGAATGGTTACCCAATACGGTAATTAAGGATTTAGAAATTACACCTTCTACAGTTGAGGGTGGTGGACAATTAATTAGTAGCGCGATCGCAATTCAACATCAACCAGCACCAGGCGCACCACCTCATAACACCTTCACTTTATCTCAAACCATAGAAGATGCTTATCGCTACGAAAACTCATCTAGGTTTACCAAAAATATTATTCGCTTAGTTCCCCAAAAGAGCCAAGGGAATGCCCCAAAATGGTACGTTGTCGATGCCAGTGAAACCGGGGAAATTATCGCCCTTGCTGATGTTCCCTACCGTTTAGGTATTGATCCTCGTTCCCACCTGGAACCTTCTTCTTCCAGCGCCCAAAACGATCCTTATTGTACCCAAGGCTTTACTTACACTTTTGCAATGGAGGCTACCAAAGAAGCACAACCCCAAGAAATGCCCCCATTTTATCCCCAATATTCCCCATATTTCAGTTATGAATTAGAGCGACTGGCAAGCTTTGACTTAGTTTTCACCTATCGCCGCATTTGGAGTCCACAACAGGGAGAGCCTGTAACCTTCCGTGGTGTAAGGTTTTCTGCTCCCACACCAGGGGACATTTCCATGCAAAATTGGACTTGGGGTAACGATTATCGCCCCGGAACCGCCCAAGATAACCTAGTTTACACGCGCCAACAGTTACAAGGTGCTGGACAGTTGCAACCAGGGGGATGGCTGGGGGGACTGCGGACAGAAAGCCTCCGCAAAGGTGAGGAAATCTCACTTTCGTACTATTACTGGCTAGTAGCTGGAACTACAGATTCTCAACTGGGTGAGGGAGTAAAACAGCAACACCCAAATAATCGCTTTATATCCGGCTTAAATTCCCCAATGGGAACAGCGCATGGCTTATCAAAATATCCCTATATGCGCGAAGGACGGAGGATAATTGGCCGTCCCAGTTGGGGGCAACCAGAAGGGTTTACGATTTGGGAAACTGATATTTCTCGCCGCGACTACAACGATGAGTATTATCGCAATACACTACCGGCGGCTATGTACCGGAGATTACAAGCTACACTAGCCGGATTGGAAGCAGTATCTGTACTTACAGGTAGAAAGCCTCCCGAACAAGTTATGCGGCGGACTCGTTCGACTATTTTTCCTGATTCTGTAGGTATTGGTCACTATGCCATAGACTTCCATCCTTGCATGGAAAAAAGCCCCCCAGAAGCCCCAGGGAATAGAGAACGTCCCGGAGAAAGGCGCGGTGCGGGTCAAGCTTATCCCTTCCAAATTGCCCTCAGAGCCATGATTCCCCAGAAAATCGACAATTTGATTGTAGGGGGTAAAAGTATCGCTACCAGTCACATCGCTGCGGCTGCCTATCGGGTACACTCATTTGAATGGTCTGCTGGTGCTGCGGCGGGAACTACTGCGGCTTTCTCTTTAAAAAATGAAGTTGCACCTTATCAACTGGTAGAGGATTTACCGAGACCAGCACCACAATTACAAGCTCTCAAACGTCTGTTGCAGCAAAATGGCAACCCGACAGCTTTTCCTGATACTTCAATTTTTAACGAAAACTGGGATAATTGGCGTTAGGGGCGAACAATTTTAGATTTTAGATTTGGGACTTGGGATTTGGGATTGACCCCATAGATAAATCTAGGGGCTAGGGCTGTTCCTAGTCGATACTCCCCATTCCCTACTCCCCAGACAATAGACTAGACTAGTTATTTGTAAGTGTAGTTTTGCAAAATCCTGTTGGCTAATTGTTTTATGGTTACAAGACTTTCAGCAGCTGTATATGGAGCGAGTACAGCACCAACGGTAACTCCTGGAAAGACTACTGAAGTTATCCGCAAGACTTATCCAAATTATAAGGTGATTGTTTTAAACGATGACTTTAATACTTTTCAACACGTGTCTGAGTGTTTGATGAAGTATATTCCGGGAATGACAGGTGATTTGGCTTGGGACTTAACTAATCAGATACATTATGATGGGCAAGCTGTTGTCTGGGTAGGCCCCCAAGAACCAGCGGAACTGTATCATCAACAACTACGTCGAGCTGGTTTAACAATGGCACCTTTAGAAGCGGCTTAATTATTATGGGCAAACCCGCGAAAGACGCTTCTGGCAAAGATGGCAGATTAGTCTGGAATCATTCAACTCATCTCTCTGGTCTCATCCCAATTTTGGAACGTCTCTGTCAGCAGGATGGGATTCAAACTGTCACTCCAGGCGTTATTGGGCGGGCTAAAGGCCATTGTCCAAAAATGCAACTGCGTGTATCTGTACCGATTCGAGGTGGTTATAAAGTCATAGCGCGTCAGGGTAAGACTGTACAAGAGGTTTTTATCCTGACCACTTTAGATCAGGATAAATTTAAAGATTCCATTGCGATCGCCATGAAAATAAAATCAGCCTAATAATCTATTGTCCATCGTGCATCGATTGTTGAAGATTGGCTATTCTTCTACTTGGCGGACTGAAAATTTGTGTAATGGCAAACTGAGGACGCAAGAGAAAGTTAAGAAGTATGACAAAGCTATAGTCATTTTCACAGACATGAGTACAGTTTCCCAGTCTGGTAAAATCAGCTTTTCCAGCCCAAAAGCACAACAGTAAACCAGCCAGTAAGAGAAACTCATTCTAAAGAGAATTTTCTCTGTTTCTTCTAGATTATCTTTTGGCTGTTTGCGATCCCAAAGTAATAGCAGACCAGCAACACAAGCAACAAAGGATACAGCAACTACAAATTCGTGGCACATTAAATTCATTGAATGCATTTGCGTTGATCCAATACTTTCCTGATGAGATTCAGTCTAAAGGAATATTCTCACGATCCCCAAAATATATTTACAAACTGCAATAGAACACTGCAATTAACTTTAAGTAATGCAACGAAAGTTTGAGTTAAATTAAGTTGAATAATTTAAACAATTTTTAATTTAAATTAAATACTTTTGTAAAGCAAGTCTAAGCTCTGGCTTAGTTAGTTTATCGATTCTTTTGAGAGTCTTTTATTTTGTCCTTCCTTGCCAGTAGTGATAATTAGCCCAAGCCTCATCAGTCCATGCCCACATTCTAGTCATCTAGCAAATCTCGCTCTACCACTTTCCCCTGCTTAAATTGAGCAATAGAACGTTCTAAATGGGCTGAATTTGCCGGAGACTTCAATAAATGCACAGTCTCCATCAGACTATTGAAAAATTCTAGCGACATCACCACCGCATCATCTGCATCTCGTCTGGTGATAATTGTATAGTCAGCATCTTCCGTCACCTGATCTAAGACTGTTTTTAGATTATTTCTTGCTTCGCTAAAAGAAATAATTTTCATCTGGGGTAAATTGTACTGTTTATTGTAAAAATTTAGCGTTTTTTTCCAGATTTCACAATAATCACAAGAAAAGAGCGAATCGTGTAGAAACCACTTGACTCAAATAGTATTAAGGACTGATAAAGTAAACATATTACGTTATCCTTCATACCAATTGCTAATTATTTTTTAAAAGCGCACAAACTACAACTTCACAAAAGCTTGAAGTGAACAAAATAGGTGAGATTTAGACAAGACTGTAAGGATTCATAATTTTCACTGGTGTCAGTTTAAAATCATCAACATTGCGGGTAACTAAAGTCAATTTATGATGATGTGCTGTTGCAGCAATCAGACTATCCATTACAGCTAATTTTTTACCTTTCAATTCGGCATTTGCAGAAAATATAGCCCAATTATCTAAAATATCATCGTTTAGCGGTAAAATATGAGAAGAAAATTCAATTTTTACTTTTTGCAGCCATATTTTTAGTTTTTGATATCGTTCAGGTTGTGAGTCTTGGATTTTATAAATCCCTTTTTTTATTTCAGCGATGGTAATACTACTTAAAAATAGTTGTTCAATTGATTGCTGATTAAACCATTGACTAACTTGGGGGTTGGGAGCTTTTTTAACAAACTCAGACATTACACAGGTGTCAATTAGATAAGTCATAGTTCAACAGTCCTGCCTGTGTCTCTATCACGTTCAAACAATGAGGCGATATCATCTTCGGCAGATTCGTCGTCTATAAAACGTAGTCGCTCAAATAAAGGCAGTTCTTTTTTTTGTTGCTGCAAGTAATTGGATAATATTTTAATGACTGCTTCCTGTGGATTTTCATAGTGACTGACTGCGATAATTTCATTAATTAGTTCATCATCTATTGTGATCATGGTCATGGCTTTGTCCTCGGTTGTGTAAAATAAATTTAATGCAATCTGAATAATTTTTTAAGCTGATTGCATACTTGTAGAAATAAATCCTGTTTTTATTTTACGCATGGATGTGGTTTCTCGTTACGAATCTGCGTGCGAGTAGCAATGGAACCAAAATGTACGCTGTTAGCTAAGATTAAATTCACCTGATAAATATGACTAATGCTCACAAGCAGCAATACTTACCCAGGTGCTAGAACCATCAGCCCAATGTTCTTTTTTCCAAATAGGGGCATTATGTTTAAGAGTATCAATAGCATAACGACAAGCTTCAAAGGCTTCACTACGATGCGGACACCCAACGGCTACTAAAACGCTGATTTCTCCCACTTGCAAACGCCCGACGCGATGATAAATTACTACCCGCTTCACATCAGACCAAGTGGAACGAATATCAGCCGCAATTTGATAAAAAACTCTTAACGCCATTGGTTCATAAGCTTGATATTCTAAGGCAATCACAGGTTGTCCATCGGTTTGATTGCGAACCATTCCACTCATTACGACTACCGCACCATTGGCTGCGTCGTTGGCTTTGGTGTAGATTTCTTCTAGGGATAATGGCGCAAAGGTGATGGCAAAACTATCTTCGGTTTTTGGTTTAATTGCGGAGGTGAGTGTATTGGACATGGTAGTTTCACGCAGAGGCGCACCAGGCGCAGAGAGAGTAATTAAGCAAGGGTGTTTCTTTGATTCAGGAATTTTAGTTGATGATACATACAGCTAATTTGCGGTAAGTTTACACCTACTGCTTGGGCTTTTTTTAAGGGATTTCCGAAAATTGCTTCTACTTCTAAGGGTCGGCGTTCATCATAGTCAATTTTCATGCTGGTACGGTAAGGTTTCATTTTGAGTGTGTAATTCAGCATGGTTTGGATGAATTTGTCAGGAATGATCCGGCCGGAAGTTTTCGCGCCAGCTGCGACTTCGTTCATCAATTGTTCAACTAATTTCCGGGTGTTAGCATCCGCCATTAATTCGTCTGTTGTCGCATTGAGGATTACAGATAGCCCGTTATAGGGTATATTCCATACCAGTTTTTGCCAACGCGCCAGCAATAAATCTGCGGCTAATTCAATGGGAATACCAGCATTTTGAAAGTCATCAGCAATCTGCTGTATTTTGTTTGTAATCGGATGAGGTTGATATTCCGGGGTATATTCACCCAGGGTAATTTTTCCATAATCTAAGTGATGAATATGCCCTGGTCCCACTTTATTGGAACATAGAAAACATAATCCACCAATAATTTGAACATTGTTGGCAATTTGGGCAATGTCTTCTTCTACACCCAATCCATTCTGCAATACTAATACTACTCCACTATCTTTAACTACAGGTGGTAATAATTTTGGTAGTAAATGGTTTTGAGTCGTCTTTAGTGCCACTATGACTACATCACATTTTGGCATCTGGTTGACATCGTTGTAGGCGTTAACTTGGGGAAGGGTGAAATCACCATCTTTTGATTCGACAAATAAACCAGATTGGCTGACGTGTTCGTAATCACTCTTAAGCAAAAAGTGGACATCTATACCAGCTTGTTGCAATTTAGCGCCATAAAATCCACCTAATGCACCAGTTCCGAGGATGGCGTACTTGGGTTCATACATTTCTTATACACATAATTCTCTTTTAGATGATCATAAAGCGATGCCCGACCGCCCCATCGACAGTTAACTTTTTGTAACCAAATTTTAATATATTTTACAATAATTTAATGATTGGGAAATAAAAAATGCCTCGGTTTTAGCAGCAGAAATCGGGTAAAAGTTCCCCGGCGTAATTTAAGATTATCTGATGATTACTATAGATAGGATGAGAATTTTTTTAAAGAGTTTAAATTATGTTACATAAGCGGAGTAATCACTTTAGCCATGTGTTACAGTGAATTCAAATATCTAAAAATATGTTTATTTCTTATTTTTAAGATATTAACATTAATCCCACTAAATTAATGCTTGATTTCAATGTCTTAGCTGAATTCTCCCGTACCAATTGCACAGGTATTTGTGCATTTCTTGTCCCAGCCAACATAATTGCTACATCGTTGACAATTATCCTCACAGTAATGCGTCGCCCCATAAATCAAGTGTGGAAATCGGTGGGACTTGCCAGCATCTTCGCTTTGGTGATGGTACTGCACGTATTTACTTGGTTTATGATTGGCGTGGTCATGTGGCCTACTTATATATTATTGTCTCTAGCAATCAGCTGTTTGCTGACTAATTTTGCAGCCGTTCTATGGCACAAGTACCATCTTCGCAATCAGAGTCAGACTCAAGGCGCTTAAAATTGGCGCATAAATACAGCAGTTTGCAAGTGAGTGAAGTCTTATGAAATTTGCTGTATTTATTGTTTGCACTTAGACAATAATTCTCTACTCTTCAAAATATCCAAAAGCTAGGCGTTGCTGAACTTGAAGATGAAATGCCAAAATTACATTTTTTTAACTCTTGTTCTCTGCGCCTTTGCGTAGCCGGAAAAAGCTATATCCTCCATTAAGGACATTCTTATTCAGAAATTATACCTTTAATTGTGTATGCTGCCCAGTAGTAAGGATGACTGTAAAGTTTCTTATCGGGAACCATTTTACTACTTCTATATAAATATGTTGCTAAATAAGCCTTAATTTTCAATTCATCAGGATCTAGATTGCTAAGTAAGTTTTCGTACCATTGTGTGAGTTCAAGGGCGGTTAGTTCTTTTAGCCATAATGTGGCTTCAGCTAAGGCACTAACTGGTGATTTATTCATCTGTAGTCTTCTATAGAACTCAATCATCACTAAAGTGCTGGCAGATGACTCTACAGTCCATAGGGTACTGAGGACATGGGGTACTCCCCCACAGATAAAACCACTGGCTAAATCTACATATTCGGTAGTAATATTCTGATGTTTAGTTATGGCTGTTTCACTAGCCGAAAGAGTCACCAATTTGTAACTATTGAGATTTATTTTGCTAATTTCTTCTAAGGTTATTTGATCTTCATCGACTAATACCAAAGCTGATTTTTTCGGCTCGCTGTAGTTGTTGATGACACGCCCGGCAAAATGAAAAATATTATTATGATCTAATAAGGCATTTGCTACTTCATTTCTCGTAGCATCAGAACCCTGGATGCGTTGGGCATTATTGAACATTTGGCTAATAATTTCAAATTCCGCTTTGGCAAATTTTAGTGAGGAAGATTTTGTGCTATTGGGGTATTCGACACTAAGCAAGATTTGATGCGGAAATTGCCATATATTTTCAGCTTTTACAGATAAGCCTTTTTGGACACTGGGTAAATAGCTAATTGTGAAATCACTTGGTAGTTCTGACTGGAAGGGCGAAGAAGTATTAAAAAGAGTATGAAGAGGTAATCTATGTAAGTCGCGGTGGGGAATTAAAATTAATTGGCTTATGCCTTCGAGTTCTTGTGCGATTGTGGAAATTTGGAGAATATTTTGGAGTTGCAACAACTTTTCATCCATATCCACTCGCCAAACATGATTGCTTTTGCTGTGTTGGTCTTGGGCTTGACTCAGATATTCTTGGTATTGCTGATGCCAATCTTCGAGCCAATCTTCAAATTCAATTAAGCGTCTCACAGCTTCAGGTAGCGGCAATTCATGAACAAGCTGGGCGTTTTCTTCTAAGTCTATTAAGCCTAAATTTTGTATGGGTGTAAAGACTAAAATGGGCGATGGGGCTTGGTCTTTGATAATGAAGGTATGTAAGGCGACTGGGCTAATATGCCAGTAAATAATTGCTGTGTGGGGATTGAGGAGTTGTTGAACTGAACTGTAGTAGTGTGAGTAAATCTGTTCCTGCCAATCAGATAGTAGCCAAGTTAAACAAGAATTTTTGCCCTGTTCTGCCATTTCCCAGGCTTCTACTAAGTCGCCGTACTCTACAGCTAAATCTACTTCTAATTGACCAATGCCGGCAAATTTGAGCGCTAGTTGTTTTTTACTGTCATCAGAACGAGTTGATTCGGTGAGTAGTTGTGCTAATAAATCTGCGGCTTGTTGCTGTAATTTCTGTGCTTGTGCTGTTTGACCTATACCTAAAAGTGCTTTAATCAGAGATTGCAAAACTTCTAAATGTAATTCGGTAAAATCGGCTGTTGTCAGGGTTAATAGGGCTTGATTATACTCGGTTATGGCTTGATACCAATAATTACGAGATGTGGGATATTTCTTACCTCGGTCGTAGTAAGTATTGCCTTTGGCTATGTGCAGTCTCCCCCAACCTTCTGGATGGGTATCTGGGCGAATGTGTTTCAACCCTTCTTCTAAGCTGGCTAGTTTACCCTCATAACCGCCCTGCTGCAAGGCAGGATTTTGTGTGGCGATACTAGTTAAGGAATTTAACGGTGTTTGGGTAGTTAAATGACCAGCAGCGGTTCCTCTACCAATCCAAGCTTCCCAGTAGTCTAGTTTAATTTGTAAGGCGTTGTCGTAAGTAACGATCGCTTCCGCAAATCTTTCTAAATGAAACAATGCTACGGCTTGATTGTACCAAGCTAAGTGAAAGTCGGGTTTGATCGCTATGGCGTTATGGTAGGAGGCGATCGCTTCTTCCCTTTGTCCTAAGTTTTCTAAGGCTATACCCCGGTTATACCAAGCTAAGTATAAATCTGGTTGCGTGGCCAGTGCTTGATCCCAGGAGGCGATCGCTTCTAACCAATTTCCTAAATTAAATAGGACTACACCCCGGTCAATCCAGACTTCATGGAAATCTGGTTTAATTTCGGTGGCTTGATCGTAAGAGGCGATCGCTTCCGTATATTGCTCACTGACAGCCAAGGCTATACCTCGGTAATACCAGTTTTCTGGGTCTTGTGGTTCCAGATGTAGGGCTTGGTCATAACTGGAAATGGCCTCACCGATTTGTCCTAACTTCAACAGCGCTAAAGCTTGGCTAGAAAAAGCTTCTGGTTTATGAGGCTGAATAGCGATTGCTTGATTAAAACAGACGAGCGCTTCTTCAAATCGTCCTAATTCACCTAAAGTCCCACCCCGGTTATACCAAGATTTGTAGTGATTGGGTTTCAGTGCTATGGCTTCGTCGTAAGAGGCGATCGCTTCTACAAAATATCCTAAATGAAATAAAGTTAAACCCCTGTTAAACCAATATTCAAAGACATCGGGATTCATTTCTATAGCTTGGTTATAAGAAGCGATCGCTCCTAGCAAATCACCTATTTTGGCTTGCTGAAGACCTTGATAAAACCAATCTTGAGCATGAAGTTGAGTAGCAGTAATAGCTGGGGTCTGGTTCGTCGGTAATAAATTAGCAGGTAACTGTGGGACTAAATTAGCATTCTGTTCCCATCTCACCAATGACTCATCCAAGGTATAGGCTACATTTTGCTCCAAATTCGCCAAAGACTGCTCGCCATTTTCAGGAGAAAAAACTATTACTGCTTCAGGTTCTGATTTAATGATCTCAGCTGTTTGTTTTTCCGAATCCCCTAACAGTGGGTTTAAATTGTCGTGTACATCTTTCTCTAGTGGAGTAAGGTCTAATGGTGCTGCTGCTGTAGTTTCTTGCTCTGAATATTCCCAGATAATTTCTGCGGTATTCTCAGTCAATATTTCTGAAGGAGAATCAACTTGAGGTGCTGCTGCTGTAATTTCCAATTCTGGGTTTATGGCTACATCAGGTAAGCTATCAGACTCCCACAACAATTCGCCTAAGTTACGGATCAACTCCTGTCCTGGAGAGTCCAGTGGAATATCGAACGTTTCAGGCGTTGCAGTTTCACTTCCTTCGTCCTGTTCGTCATCCTCAGCCAATTCTCCTGTCACCAACCGGATACCAATGTCGTAAGAAAGTTCACCAACCTTGCCAATTCCCAGTTCGCCTAGTTGCATCATCTGTGTTGCTAACTGATGATTGGGCGCTGGTGATAAAAACAATTTTTCGCCAAATATCAGCAACCAATCGATCCATCGCTCAACACTGATGCGATCCTCCATGCGTTGCAGATACTGGATCGCCCATTGTTGTCCTCGTCCTTGCTGTACGCCTGCCAACAACTGGGTAAATAAAACTTCCAGATCCGCATTAGTTAGCTCAGGTGGTGCTTGTGCCACCTCCGATTCATTCGCAGCCCTTAAAGAACGACTCTGCTTATTACCCACCGGGTGGTTTGAAAACTTGTTAAGCCACTGCAATAGCTGCGTGAGCATCTGCCATACTCTTGGATTTTGTTTCTCCTAGCTTATTGTAGCGATCGTTGTGTTCAAAAATTCATTTATTACGTAAAACCCACTGTAATTAAACCTGCTTTCCACTATCTGGTTATAAAAAATATACAAAAGTTACGGCAAGGCTGCCCCCTGCCTTCTTTGCTCACGTTTTGGGAGAATGATATTGATTGATTAGTTCCTGGACAATCAATTGTGGATCATCTGTCTCAATTGCTAGTTGCTGGGCAATTTGCTGGCGTAAATTCTGATCCTGCTGCAACATCATCAACAGCTCATCGAGAGTCACGGTTTGGGTTGCTTCCTCGTTTGATAAATTTTCTGGCTGACCTACTTCCTCTTCGACTGGATAATTATTTTGGGAGGGTAAAGTGGGATTGACTGCATCTGGCCCGTCATATTCCCAGATTGGTTCGCCTTGATTGCGTGTCAACAACTGCATTCCAACCTCATAGGCAACATCTCCCACTTCACCAATGCCCAAATCACCTAGTTGCACTAAGCGAGCTGCTAATTCATTGTTAGGTGTGGGTGATGCGAGCAATCTTTCGCCAAAGCGCCGTAACCATTCTACCCAGCGTTCAGTAGAGACACGATGTTCAATGTTATGTAGCCAATTTAGCGCCCAATCTTGTCCTCTCGCCTGATGTACGCCTTCTATAAGTTGGTTGAAGAGAAATTCTAAGTCAGTATCGGTTAGGGGTGGCGCTGGTTTGTCTGGCACATGATCCCCCACTTTTGAGCGAGTGGCTTGTCCTCCAAACAAGCTGTGAAAAAGTCCTTTAAACCATTGAATTAGCCGCCTGAGCATTTTTTGCACCTTGAGTATTGTTGACTAAAATGTGTAGACTAGAAATCTTGTGTTTGTTCTAAGATATGACACATACATAACCCATGTACAAAAGTTTAAAATAGTTGCATCCCAAACTCGACTGGGTGCTACTAACCAAAGTTGCAAGGCACTGAAGTCTTCCATCCATGTCTTACGAACCCCTCCACCATAAGTATCGCCCCAAGAGTTTTGCTGAACTGGTGGGACAAGAGGCGATCGCTACCACCCTCACCAACGCGATCCGCACTGCTAAAATTGCCCCTGCCTATTTGTTTACAGGCCCCAGAGGGACAGGAAAGACTTCTAGCGCCCGGATTCTGGCTAAATCCCTAAATTGTCTCAACAGTGACCAGCCCACTGCTGAACCCTGTGGAGTATGTGATGTTTGTCAAGGTATCACTAAGGGTTACTCTCTTGATGTCATAGAAATTGATGCTGCCAGTAACACTGGTGTTGATAATATCCGCGAACTGATTGAAAAGGCACAATTTGCCCCTGTACAGTGTCGCTACAAGGTTTATGTGGTCGATGAATGCCATATGCTCAGTACCGCAGCATTTAACGCGTTACTAAAAACACTAGAAGAACCACCGAAGCATGTAGTTTTTGTTTTAGCCACAACAGACCCGCAGCGAGTCTTACCAACGATTATTTCACGCTGCCAAAGATTTGATTTTAGACGTATTCAGTTGGAGGCGATGGTTAATCATTTAAGTGCGATCGCCTCTAAAGAAAATATTAATATTACTTCTGATGCTGTCACCTTAATCGGTCAAATTGCTCAGGGAGGATTGCGAGATGCGGAAAGTCTACTAGATCAATTAGCTTTGACTGTGGGTGAAGTTACTCCTGATAAAGTTTGGGATTTGGTCGGTTCGGTGAGTGAACAAGACTTAATTGCCTTATTGAATGCGATCGCTCAAAATAACCCCGAAGGAGTTTTAGATTGTAGCCGTAAAATCCTCGATAGTGGACGGGAACCGCTAATTATTCTGCAAAATCTCGCCGCCTTATACAGAGATTTACTCGTAGCACAAACAGCATCTAATCGCCAGGATTTAGTTACTTGTACTCAGCAAACCTGGACAGCGTTAGTAGAATTGTCCAAACAACTCGACATGAGTACAATTTTGCGGGGACAGCAACACCTACGCACAGCAGAAGTGCAAATAAAAAATACTACCCAGCCCCGCTTATGGTTGGAAGTAACACTACTAGGACTATTGCCGAGTGCAAATATTCAACCCCAAGCTGCAAGCACACCTCAGCGAATGAATGCGCCTGCTGTAGCGACCAATTATTCCCCAGTCGCTTCTGCACCACCTCAGCCCACAAATCAAAATCACATCGTTCAGCCAGTATCCTCCCCTCAGCCCACAAATCACAATCCGACAGTTAACCCAGTATCTTCACCCCAGCCCACAAATCACAATCCGGTTCATCCAGCCCCAACCACACCGGAACCTCTCACTCAACCAGAATCTGGAACTAGTGAACCTGCATCTCCACAGGAAGTTATTACACAATCAGAGTATGACTTAACTCAAGTTTGGCAACAGGTGCTGGTGAATATTCAAATGCCTTCCCGACAAGCTTTACTTGGTCAAATGTGCCGGATTACAGAGTTGAACGGGAACGTGGCTCGTATTGCTGTTAAAGGCGCTTGGTTAGACACACTGAAATCTGATCTGCCGATGATTAAGGCGGCTTTTATCAAGATTTTCCAGCGCGAAATCGAGGTTTATCTGGAAAAAGAAACTTCTGCCACTCCTAACTCCACCAGAACAAATCCTCAACCTCAAAATTCTCCTCCCGTTCAGCAAGCACCAGCACCCAACTACAATCAGCAAATTCAACCTTTAGCACCACAGACAGCTACACAAACACCAGTACCAACACAAACACCAACACCAGCCAGAACAGAGACAACAACAAGGGATGTAAGTCCAGTACAAACTTTACCCCCGCGCTCAATGCCAACGCCTCTGGCTGAGTGGGAAACTGATGAAGTGGCGATCGCCGCCAAGCGTCTAGCGGATTTCTTCAATGGTCAAGTTATCCGCTTTACAGACGATGGAATTGATGCGCCTGAATCTATGGCTACATCTGAGGGCTTGGATGAACCAGAAATAGATGATGATTAATCATTGAAACTTACCCAATATTTCTGCCAAAAAATTCGAGTCGCCATGAGAGGAAAAAGAAGAAAAAAAAGAACAAGTGCAAAGGGCAAAAGAACCAAAGTATAAAGGGCTATTATTGTGTAATTCTACGTAAAATGGCAATAAAACCAGTAAAATTCTGAATTAACCGAATTTTTCTCGAAAAAAAAATCCAAAATTGAGAATAAATTCTGAACTTTGGATTTTAAGATTTTAAAAAAACTATAGGGCGACTAGAAGTCGCTACTACACAAGCATGACGCGTACCGGCTTTCCGTAGGAAAGTCCACCTGCGTGGACTAATGAAAAATTCAGGTTTTTAACCCGCGCAGTCGGGTTTTGTTTGTATAGCCGCGAATTATATTCGCCAGGGCTAATTTTATTAATCACCGCTACCCGAATGCACGGTTTTAATCCATTTCAAACGCTTTGGTCTGACAGACATCCGAGCAGTGGTAGCACTCATGACTACCAACCAATGCAACATATACAAAGAGCCACGCAGCGTTTGTAGCAGTAATACAAAAGAGGTAGAAATATTAAATTCCTTATCTTGACGTATACGCTTGAGTCCGGCAAACATCCCCACAACAGACATACTGACTGATAGTGTAGTTACAGGGCCTAACATTGGTAGCCGATGTCGAGCCACCGCCATTAATATATCTGGAACGGCTGCTGTGGGGAGGATATACATAGTGAACATAAAGATCAGCATATCCCAGGTTTTTCGCACACCCAAGCGGTTTTTGAGTATGAGATCCCAGTAATCTAAATAGCGCTGATACCCACCTTCTGCCCACCGACTGCGCTGATGCCAAAGAGCGATCGCATTTGTCACTCCTTCTTCCTGCACAGCTGGGTAAAATGTACATTCAATGTCCCATTTGTCCAAATGTAGGCGCAAAGTCATATCCAAATCATCGGTGATGGTTTCTTCATTCCATCCCCCAAAACTTTCTAAGGCTGTACGCCGGACAAATTGACCATTACCGCGCAATTCGCCAATCCCACCGATGGAGACACGTTGCTGCTGAAACCATGTATCCAAAGCCATTTCTGCCATCTGACCCTGAGTCCAGACATTTTCTTTGGCGTTGGATATTGCTTTTCGCACCTGCACCGCCCCCACCTTTTGGCGTTGGAATAAAGGTGCTACCTGTAGCAGCAAGTCTGGTACTACTTGAGCATCAGCATCAAACACTGCAACAATATCGCCCTTAGTCAATGGCAATACCTGATTCAAGGCTCCTGATTTGCCCCCACTAGCTTGTGGAGAGCGCCTGAGAACCTTGAGTTGGTCATATTCTTGGGCTAGTTCCGCTAATAACTGCGGTGTATTATCGGTGCTGTTATCGTCAATTATCCAGACCTCATACTGCCCATCTGGATATTCCAGACTACAAAGATTCTTAACTAATTTACTAATAACTGCTTCTTCATTTTTGGCTGCTACTAACACAGATACATAGGGAAAATCTCCCTGCATTTCTTTGGAATAGCGCCGGGGTCTAGCAAATACCACAACTAAAGCGTGAAATCCTAAGAGAGTGGTCAGTCCTAGAATGAATATCGAACCCCAAGAAGCTAAATGCAGAGCAATCGTACCGCTCCAAACTACAGTCAAAACCAGAGCGGCTTTACGTCTACGTCCTTGAAACCGGGATGGTAGAGACATGGGATCTACCTCTACCACTGACTCCTCCTCATCTGCCAATTGGTCGGATAATAGGGAGTTAAGTTGGTCAAGCTCTTTGTAATAATCGTCTTCGGGCCAGGAATTCGCTGGCATAGGTTACTTGATTCAAAAACCAGTATTGTTATACACGTGAAAAAGGCAGAAAATTCCATATTCAAACACGCAACCTGCACAGACTCTGACAACCGCTGATTGTGACTCACTATTAAGTTTGTCAAGTCAGCCATTGAGGCAAAATCAGTGCGCGGCAGCAGTTTACTATAGGTAAAAACTGCAATAGCATTATCTCACACCTGACAGCGCGGATTTTTGCTTTTATTGCTTTAGCTTCTGAGTTAAAAGCCAATGCAGCCTTATTGTAACGGAAATTTTAATATTTCTTAGCACTAAGTTCCTATAATCACGGTCATTTCTGAGTAACGATTGGGTGGGAAAGCCAAAATCCGAAGGGCATCAGCGGCTCAAAGTATGACTTAAATATTTTTACATTTCTACATATTTTGCTGACTCCACTCCCTCACCCAGTTGAATCCCAAACCACACTGTGAGCAATAGAGATTTTTTGGGAATAATATTCACATCTATTTAATATCGATAATTGTCAACTAAGTTGAGGACTATTCAACGATGTCTATTGAGCAACTCCAGCCTGCTAATCAACAACAAGCAAACGTTTACTCACCTTATGTTCAGAGTGCGAAGCGTAATTTTTTACCCTATGCCCTGAGTCTCTATCAAAAAGGCGTTTTGGAGGGACAGCGCAAAATTGAAGGCGGTGACAGTATTCCCTTTGTCGCCTCTTGGAATGTTGCCACCCTGCCTTCTGATTTAACACGTTGCCGGATACAGTTTGAGGGGAATGCTGACCTGAGCTATGAAGTGATGATGGCAAGTTTTGAATTTATGAGTTTTTTAATTGAACTTATGGAAAATTATAAGCGCTATCGTTTGACTGATTTTTCACAAGCTTTTTACCGTAAAGTTTTGCGTATAGACGAATGAATTAGTAAAATTACTAAAAAACATCAAATTTAGGACTTTTAATTTAAAAATTCCTAAAACAGTGAAAATTTGAGCTATTAATTCCCGATGAAGTGGTAAATAATTCCTCTAATTCAACTTAGTAACAATATTGATAGCAAATTGCTGCGTGATTCCTCCCAACGCCAAACCATGAAGCTAACCTTGAGTAAGATGTACAAAGTCTATGCTAATTGGTATGGCGCTAACTTGAGGAAATTGAAAACATCATAGACTGTGTATCCAGATGAAAGGATGAAAATTTATATTTAGATACCAAGCCATTAGAAATCTTTTATGTATAAATACGATAAAAAAAGATTCAAGATATACCCAAAAAAAGTACATTCCGGGAAACTCCATTTTGTCAGCACTCCAGCCTGTTGCCGGAACCAACTAAAATTAGGGAACACCTAGTACCGCAAGGCGGAAGTCAAAAGTCAAAAGTCAAAAATCAAAAAGCTTATTCTATAGGTTTTTCATTGATTTTGAATGGTTTATTTATTTACGCCGACTTGTACTAGCTTGGTTCTACTTCCTTTTGCAATTAGGAGTGCATGTGTGCCAAAATCTGCTAAATGTTTGCTGATTGGCTCAACCGAAACTTATAGTGGTAAATCTGCAACAGTTTTGGGTTTGTCTTATCAGCTACAGCAAAAAGGACTAGATATTGCCTACAGTAAACCGCTAGGCACTTGTTTTAGTGCATCTGGCGGAACTGTAGTTGAGGAAGATGTCCAGTTTATTGCCCATAGTCTGAACTTGCCGATAAACCGTGTTGGTGCCACAATACTGGCTTTGGATGAGGTTAATGTCCAAAAACGCTGGCGCGGCGAAGATAAAACCGATTATCGGCAGTTATTAAAACAGCAATATTTGCAAATTTCCCAAGGAGATTTAGTGTTGCTAGAGGGTCCTGGTGATTTGACACAAGGCAATATGTTTGATTTGTCTTTGTTACAGGTAGCCCAAGCATTAGATGCGTCTGTGCTTTTGGTAGCTCGTTATGATTCGCTACATTCGGCTGAAGCGTTATTGTCTGCTAAACAGCGTATAGGCGATCGCTTAGTGGGAGTTGTGATTAACGATATCCCTACCGAACAATTAGAAATAGTTGACGCTCAATTATCTCCGTTTTTAGAACAGCAAGGCATTCCCGTATTAGCAACATTGCCCAAAAGTGACTTGCTACGCAGTGTCAGCGTTGGTGAATTGGTAACCCAGTTAAATGCTGAGGTTCTCTGTCGTCGCGATCGCCTAGATTTGATGGTGGAGAGTTTGGCAATTGGCGCGATGAATGTCAATTCGGCTGTGAAGTATTTCCGCAAACGCCGAAATATGGCAGTAGTTACAGGAGGCGATCGCGTGGAAATTCAACAAGCCGCCCTAGAAACGTCTACACAATGCCTGATTTTGACCGGACAACTGCCACCACCCGAATTTATTCTCACCCGTGCTGAAGAGCTAGAAATACCCATTTTATCGGTTGATTTAGATACTCTCACTACTGTGGAAATAATTGATCGGACTTTTTGCCAAGTCCGGGTACACGAACCAATCAAGGTTCAGTGTATTCGCCAGTTGATGACTGAGCATTTTGACATTGCTCGCCTGTTATCTAAACTCGGCTTAACTCCCGCCGGGACATTATCTTAGAAGCACCAGAGCAGGCTTGGCCGTGAGCGCCAGTTTAGGTAGGGGCTGGTATGTATGGCTGGTATGGCTACCCCACGCAAGCTATCACAGCTATGATTCATCATTAACCGGGATATTGGTCAACCCGCCCCTACTCCTTCAACCCAGAATCTCCGCGTCTTTAGAGCCAGGAGTATTAATTAAGGCGATCGCTTGTTGTCTATCTTTTTCCTGCAACTGGGACGTGCTGAGTCGCAGCCGCTAACCCAAAAAACGGCATATTCCCGTAAATTACCTCATATTGTCCAGGTTCAAAGAAGTAAAAATTTTTGCTGGCTCTATTGCTCCTACACAGACCATCTTGACAGAGCTAGAGCGTCATCAAACAGCCCACATAGAAAAATTGGCTACATATAAAAATTTAGAACAGGAATATTTTCAGAATCCCCAAGAACTGCCAGAAACGGCAAAATTCCAATATCTGACCCTCCTAAATGGCATTAGTTGCGAAAGACATTGGATCAATTGGTGCGACCTAGATATTCAGTTCGTGAAGCAAACATCAGGAAAATGTAGCAATATGTAACTCAAGTTGGCTTCTCACTTACACTCTGTTTGGTAAAATAGCTGGGTTGTTTAATCTGATTACATCCCCTCTTTGAGCCAGTCAACAGACCTTACCAACCTCGATACATTAGCGCAGGAACTGGCGACCATTCAGCAAACGGGTTCTAAGCGAATCGCCTTGCTGGGTTCTCGTCATGTGCCAATTACGCATCAGAATCTCATTGAAATGATGACCTATGCCCTGGTTCTATCAGGCAATCGGGTGATCACCTCTGGGGCTACAGGGACAAATTCAGCTGCCATTAAGGGAGCAATGCGAGCTGACCCTAATTTATTAACGGTCATCTTACCCCAAAGTTTGTCACGCCAGCCCCATGAATCGCGCCAGCAACTAGAGCAGGTGATGCATCTGGTAGAAAATTCCAGTAATGATAATCTGTCTTTAGCTGAAGCTAGTTATATTTGTAATAAGGAGATTGTCTCTCGCTGTCAGCAACTGATTTGTTTTGCATTTCACGACAGTCGCACTCTGCTCCAAACTTGTGGAGATGCAGAAGAACAAAGAAAAGTGGTAACGCTTTTCTACTTTGATTAAAGTGCAGTAAGTCCTCGCCCAGGTAATGATAGATATAGGAAACTGCGAATTGGTAATAGGTAGTTGGGTTAGCCAAATTACCTGTTACCTGTTAATCACAGTCAACTAACAACTACTATTGATTGGTTTAATCATGCTATCGCAACTGCCTGTGTCTGCTATTTTGTTGTACTCTATTGCTGCTGCTGCCGTTCTAATCTATCTGCCGTTTTTACTGGTAGCTTATGCTCGTGTGCAGATTGGGTATGAGGCGCTGGCTACTCCTCGCGCCAAGTTTGATAAATTACCCCCCTATGCTCAACGAGCTACCTGGGCGCATCAAAACTCCTTTGAAGCATTTATGTTGTTTGCCACCGCAGCATTGATGGCTTATGTTACTGGTGTTGATTCTTCTACAGCAACAGTAGCAGCGATCGCCTTTGTTGTGGCGCGTTTGCTATACTCAATTTTTTATATTTTGAATATACCTTTATTGCGATCGCTAATGTTTGCCATTGGCTCTCTTGGCTCTGCTACTCTCATCGTTTTCAGCATCATTCAAGCCAATAGTTAATTGGGGAGTGGGGGGAACAAGCAGGGGATCAGAGAAAGTTTTTTTGACTTTTGACTTCCCCCCTGGGGTTCTCCAGCCTAAAATCCAAAATCTAAAATCTAAAATCTAAAATTGTTTATGGCTTCTACATATTCCTTTGACATTGTGAGCGACTTTGATCGACAAGAATTAGTAAATACTATCGATCAAGTTGTGCGAGATATTAAAGGTCGTTATGACCTCAAAGACACTCAAACCACTCTGGAGTTAAACGAGCAAAGCATTAATGTCAGCACTGACAGCGAATTTACCTTAGATTCAGTTCACAATATTCTGCGGGAAAAAGCCGCCAAGCGTAACCTCTCTCAGAAAATTTTTGAGTTTGGCAAAGTTGAATCAGCTAGCGGTAACCGTGTACGTCAAGAAATCACTCTCAAAAAAGGTATCAGTCAGGAAATTGCCAAACAAATTTCCAAATTGATTCGTGACGAATTCAAAAAAGTCCAAGCCTCTATTCAAGGTGATTCGGTCAGGGTTTCGGCTAAAGTTAAGGATGATTTACAAGATGTGATGCAGCGGGTAAAACAAGAAGATTTTCCTGTGGCTTTGCAATTTAACAATTACCGTTAAACAATCTATAGGGTAGATTTTGTCTACCCTATATCAATTTGATCAGGTTGCTTTTGTTGTTTCACATTGGTAGTCTAGTCGATGTTTGTGCCATCATCTACCAAATGATCATGAAACTTGTCAATTTTTGTCGGTTGGGTCTCCAATTTGCCACCCTTGCTGTTTTTGGGTGTCTAGCACCGCAAGCTGAAGCCGCATTATTGGTTGGTAGTTTTAATAACGATTCCATTCTCCGCTATGACGACATAACCGGAGAGTTTGTTGATGTTTTTGTCACTTCTGGTAGTGGTGGGCTAAATGGCCCCACTGGCTTCACCATAGGGCCAGATAACAATCTTTATGTTCTGAGTATCTTAAATAATAGCGTTCTGCGTTACGACGGTCAGACAGGAGAATTCATTGATACCTTTGTCATATCGGGTAGTGGTGGGTTAGCTTCACCACAGGACTTAGTTTTTGGCCCTGATGGCAATCTCTATGTTACTAGCACTAGTACAGCAGCCAGTAACAGTGTTCTACGCTATGACGGACAAACAGGGGAATTTATTGATGCTTTTGTTCCTCCCGGTAGCGGTGGAGTTTTGGCACCATTCGGCTTGAGTTTTGGACCAGAAGACGGCAACCTCTACGTCAGTAGTGTTTTTACCGATAATGTTCTGCGTTATGACGGTAGTACCGGAGAATTTATCGACATTTTTGCCACAACTGATACTGGTGTCTTTCCTGGTGGTTTGAACTTTGGCCCAGACGGTAACCTTTATGTTGCTAACTTTCTTGCTGACAACATTGCTCGTTACAACGGTACTACCGGAGAATTTATTGATTTCTTCGTAGCTACTGGTAGTGGTGGAATTGATGGCCCTGTGAAGCCCGTGTTCGGCCCCGACAATAACCTCTACATTAGCAGCCTGAATACCAACCAAGTTTTACGTTATGAAGGTCAGACAGGAGCTTTTATTGACACCTTCATCCCTTCTGGGCGAGGTGGGTTGGACGGTTCTGGTTTCCTGCTTTTCACTTCTATGTCTGACCTTCCTAAAAATGTGTCTATTCCTGAACCTTCTTCTGGGGTGGCTCTCTTTACACTGGGCGCTGTTTTAGGTGCTGGTAAATTAAAAAGTCTCCGGCAGAAAGCATAAAATTTGAAAATTTATTAATTAGCGCTCTTTTATTACTCTCGTCATATAAAAATCATAAACCCTTATTTTTTATGACCCCAACCTACTCTTTTTACTTTCATCAGAGTAATAAAAGAGCGTTAGTTGCTGGGCATTGCCCAGCCAATACTTTTCGGTTAAGGTTTTGTTCGCGTAGCGTGCCATAGGCAATCCCCCCAAACCCCTTGAAAAGCAGGGCTAAAGTCCTCAAAGTCCCCCTTAATAAGGGCAGGGCTGTTTCATTCCCTAAAAGGGTGAAAATTGCAAGGGTCAAACAGATAAAAATTGAGGGCAAATCCACAATTAGGACAAAAAATTTTGGTGTCTTCAGCCCGAAATACCTGATTTTTCTTTGCGTCTTTGCGCCTTTGCGTGAGATTATCCTCTTGACAAATCTCCAACACAAACGAATGAATCAGCCCTGCTTAATAAGGGGGATTTAGGGGGATCTCCAATGTGCAAATATCGTTAACCGAACAGTATTGATTGCCCAGCAATTAATTAAGGCTGTCCGCCGATGCTTTTTTGAAACGCTGGACGTTCAGACATCCGCTTGATATACTTCAAAACACCTGGATAGTCGCTCAGGTCTAACTTGAGCATGATGGGGATGTAAGCCAGGATAGACCCCACGGCTATATCAGCAACAGTGAATTGATCACCGAGTAAAAAAGATTGTCGCTCAAAAATCTCATTCAAGGGAGTTAACAAGCGGGGCATTTCTTTCTCTCGACTAGCTTCTACAAAAATCCCCGTACCAAGGGTAGCATTGCTAAATAAGACCCACTGGGAAAATATGCCCCGCTCTTCTGGTGAAAGTGGGGTTTTGCCGTATTTATCAGCAAGATACAGTAAAATTGCCCCTGATTCCCAAAGCTGGAAGTCCCCATCGACAATTGCGGGAACTTTACCCATGGGGTTAATCTTCAGGTATTCAGGCTGTTGGTGTTCACCCGCCTGCATATCCAACATCACAAATTCGTAGGGAACTGCTAGTTCTTCGAGATACCACTGGACAATTGAGGCTCGACTACGAGCGCCGCCGTAAAGTTTCAGCATAATTTCTGCAAATTAAAGAACTTTGTGAGTGTGGGAATGCTGTTTCACGTTGTCTTCTTTATTGACAACTCTAGCAGCATTAAGTACCCGCTTACGCTCAGTTGAATATTTAAAATCAGTGTAGGTTGTACCCAGGGGAATTAGAGACTTGGAAATTTCACGACGCTTGTAGGTGCGAGCCGCCGCAAACGCCCGGAAGGCGAATTCTTCTCCAAACTGAGTTGAATCTGGAAAGCCATCTGGTAACAAAGGTGTATCACCATCCAGGACAGATCCTAAGGTGGTTGCACAAGCTAGCTTATAGGAGGTGGGAATTCCTTTTAACAAGGCTTCTAAAGCCGCCGAGGGAATTGGTTCTACAACTTCAACTTGATAAACTTCCCCGTCTTCTTTAATAAAACAGGTAGATAGACCTATAACTATATAATCGTCAGCAGCTAAATCAGGGGCATTTGGATAGGAAATTGCTGTTGTCATAAAAATTTTCTCAACACTTAAAAATTACGATGTGTGCTTGGGAGCTATCCTTTGCCGTCGCCTACAGCATCAGTTAGCGCAGACCTAGCACTCAGTTGGGGCTTCCCGACAATCTGCTTAATATGAAAGGCTTGTTGGCATTCTACCAATTTGTTGCTCTCACCACGTGATTAGTCTTGAAGATTGATATTTATTTTTTCTGGAATTCAACTTACGGGTGACGTATTAATTATTAAGTTCGAGCATTAATTGTTTAAGTAAGGTGAAGTCTTCCACTTTTTGATGTCGGAGCTTAAATTCAGTCTTGTTACTTATATTCAAGTAATTATAGACACCTGAAAAAGTGACACAGGGGCAAATCTACCATCACGACTAAAACTGTAATTTGATTTTAAAGAGCAAGTAGCTCAGGCAATACAATATGAATATCCATTCATTTTTAGCTTCTGGTAAACAGCAAAATAATCGATACAAGTTTGTGTCAAATAGCACAGTCTATGCTAATGAGCATGAGAAAAATGGTAACGGTGGATCTACTTTAGGAGACGACGACTTACGCTCTTGCGCTTTGAGTTCAGCTCGAAAAGGGGATTATTCTGAGGCGATCGCCTTACTAACCGAATTAATTGCTCGCCGTCCGCAAAATTTCGTTGATTACAATAACCGGGGATTGATTTATTTTCAGAGTGGCCAAATGCCAAAAGCTTTGGGTGATTACAACACAGCACTGCAATTGAATCCCAATTTAGCCAGCGCTTATAATAATCGAGCCAATTACCATGCAGCGTGTGAGGAATTCGCCGCAGCACTAGCTGATTACGACCAGGCGATTGATTTGAATCCTAGTTACGTCCGGGCGCGGATTAACAGAGGGATTACTTTACGTGATTTGGCACAATACGAAGAGGCGATTGAGAATTTTGAAGTCGCAATGCTTTTCGGTCAACTAGAAGGTCATATTTGGGCAGAACGAGGCAGAACTTATCATCTTTGGGGTGATTGGAATTGTGCGATCGCTGATTATCGTCGCGCCATGACTCAACTACCCGGACTAGACAGCAAAAAGGATATGTCGGGCTACCGATTACGTTTACAGATCGAAAATTGGTTAAACGAGCTGTTGTTTCCGGAAAATCTTGATTAGTAGAATTTCGTCAGCCCACCTATGGGCGTTGCAGTGTTTAACTTCAAAGATGGGGAATTTACAATTAAAAATGGCAAAAAAATATTGTGAATTTTTAATTGTGAATGAGGATATCGTTAATCACTAATAGATGTTGAGCCATTTCCCCGTACATTTATGCAGCGGAAATGGCTAGAAAGGTAACTTAGCTTTTCGTCCAATAATTTTTATGACGTAGGTGTACTGCTTTGCACATCACATAAGCCATCACAACCTTGACATACTCCCCCGCATAAATGACGGGGGATTCTGGGTTCAGACAGCAATTGCAGGCGTAGCCCGTCTTATATCGCCTCGCCCAATGGACAACGCCCTGCCCATGAGGTGTTCACCCCGGAATTTTACTTCGCGCCAGCGAACAATTTTATTGTATCACCACCGAATAAATTCGGTTATTCGCTTATATCCCTCGAATAAAATTCAGGGGGCTTTACGCATCACGAATCGTAAAGAAATTCGATTTTTCCAGATAAATTCTTAATATTGTTCTTAAGGTAATAATTCTAATACTTCAACTTCCTTACCATCCCGATTCACGAAGACTACTGGAAGTTGATTAGGGTCAAATCTATACGCTTGCTGTTGTCTAATACTATGAGCTTGATGGGGATCAAAATTACGCTTAAATTCCGTCTGCAAATTTTCGACACGTTCTTCCATCAGCTTGACTTCAGTACGGACTTCTCGCAATCTATCTTTTTGTGTCCAGTGATGAGGCACAAGTTGTACTAAGGCAGATACTGCTGCTGCTGAGATTGCCAAGTTAACCGCTATCTTTGCCGTAGTTTCCAGGGCCATAACCTGGTAGGAACGTTGACGGAGATGCCGTTTTGGTCGAGGAACAGCCCGGCGTTTTTGTATAGGTTGTAGCGGTGGTCTAGACGGTTGACTCGCGTTCATTATGCTAAATAGAACCTTACTGATTAAATGGCAACATCATAGAAAGCACACTGGCACTGATAACACTTTGATTTAGCTGTCATATTACTTCATTTTTTCCAAATTGCTACACGTATGTTTAAAGTTAAAAAATAACGTAATTTACGTAAGTATCTGGTATTTTAAAGCTTCTGGTATCCAGTTACCAGCACCCGGTTTGCCCGATTATTATTCTTTTAAAAGATTATGTCAATTCCGGGTGGTGGTGATATTTATGAATAGATATCGCAGGTTTTCCTCTGTCTGGGAAATTCAGAGGTGTCCCATTGTACTCAAAAATATTTTTAGTCGCCATGTGGTTTCTGCCTGCTTTGCGCTTACAGATTACGCAATTATTACAGAAAATAGTCATTATATATACTTGTAATCAGATAAATATAGCGGTGACCAATAGTTCCTTAATGGTACAAGCCCCCAGATTTATCTGTGGAATCAATCAATCGAAAATCCCAAATCTAAAATCCTCAAGCCCCTAGATTGGTCTGTGGGGTCAATCTAAAATCTAAAATCTAAAATCTAAAATTGTTTGACTTGATTTGTTAAATACAACAAGACTATTACCGCCTGGCGTAAATGGGTATACCATTTACAAAAGTTCAAAATCCTTCAAATAAAAGCCTTTTGACTTTTGACTTCCACGCAGGGTACTAGCCTAATTGTTGTTTGAGGGTGGGACAGTTTTTAATCTGCCCCACGTACGATGTCAGAACGTGGCGTTACTTATAAAGTTCTGTTGCTAAACGCCAAGCCAGAATTCCTGGAATCAGGGCTACAGCTAGAGCAATATACACTTGAGTGTCTGAGATAGGCATGGTCGGAACTCTCCTGAGCTTCAAATCAATATTGAACCGTTCGTTTACTACTTTTCACTGTTTTGCCAAGAATGTGGAATATCTTGTAACAAGATGCAACAAAAGCCGTGCTGAACCGGTAGCTACTATTAAAAAAAATTATATAACTATGGATTTTTATTTGGGGATCGATTTCGGTACGTCTGGCGCTAGGGGTGTGGTGATTAATCATCAAGCTGGCACTGAGGCAGAAATCAAGTATCCTTGGGCAGATGAGGCGGTTTCTGATTTAGCAACTGCTTGGGAGACGGCTTTATTTAGACTACTTACACAAATACCTGAGAATTTGCGCCGAGAAGTTAAGGCGATCGCCATTAATGGGACTTCATCCACAGTCTTGCTAACTGATGCTGCTGGTAAGCCTGTGGATGCACCTTTACTGTACAACGATGCGCGGGGGTCAGTGGTGCTGGAGCAGTTGAGAAATATTGCCCCACCGCATCATAATGTATTAAGCGCTACTTCTAGCCTAGCTAAGTTGTTGTGGATGATGCAACAACCTAGTTTTAGTCAGGCTAAATATTTTCTGCATCAAGCCGATTGGTTAGGATTTCTGCTGCATGGCAATTTGGGAATTAGCGATTATCACAACGCCTTAAAGCTGGGCTATGACGTGGAACAGTTAAAATATCCCGCATGGCTGGAGAAACTGCAATTACCGATTCAGCTACCGAGGGTTTTACCTCCTGGTACTCCCATTGCTAAATTGCGCCCGGAAATAGCGACTCAGTTTAATTTTCCTGCTGATTGCTTGGTGTGTGCTGGAACAACTGATAGTATTGCGGCTTTTCTGGCTAGTGGGGCTAAATCGCCAGGGGAAGCTGTGACTTCTTTGGGTTCGACGTTGGTAGTTAAATTATTGAGTCGGACGCGTGTGGAGGATGCACGATACGGTATTTACAGCCATCGTTTGGGTAATTTATGGTTGACTGGGGGGGCTTCTAATACTGGGGGGGCTGTGCTAAAGCATTTTTTTAGTGCGGCTGAGTTGGAAAGGTTGAGTGCTGAGATTGATGTTACTCAGGCTAGTGGGTTAGATTATTATCCATTGTTGCGACCAGGCGATCGCTTTCCGATTAATGATCCCGATTTATTACCACGATTAGAACCACGTCCTGATGATCCTGTGGCGTTTTTGCATGGGTTGTTGGAAGGTATGGCGAGGATTGAGGGGCGTGGGTATGGTTTGTTGCAGGAAATGGGGGCGGATGGGTTGAGTCGTGTTTATACTGCTGGCGGTGGGGCGAGGAATTCTACTTGGTGTGCGATTCGGGAGGGTGTTTTGAGGGTGTCTGTGGTTTCTTCGGTGCAGACTGAGGCTGCTTTTGGTTCGGCACTTTTGGCTTTGCGGGGGGTGGGTTTTTTTTAACGTTCGCGTAGCGTGCGCGAAGCGCATACCGCAAAGGACGCAAAGTACACAAAGGAAGATTAGAAAAGAAGATTAAGAGGAGAGGATAATGCGTTTGATGCCGTCTTTGAGGAGGGGGACGTTAAAGTTGATTAGGAGGGCGAGGGGGTGTTTGGTCATTTTTAGGTAGGAGAGGACTTGGGCTTCGTGTATTGGGGTTAAATTTTGCACGGCTTTCAATTCGATAATTAGCGAGTTTCCTACTAAAAAATCTAATTTCCCTTCACCGACTGGACGACCTTTGTAGTGTACTTTGACTGGATGCTCAGACTGGTGAGGTATCTCGCGCATCAGAAATTCTTCTCTCAACGCCCTGTGATATACCTCCTCCAAAAACCCAGAACCTAAAATCCTATGTACCTCAATCGCCGCCCCAATCACTTCATAAGCCAGATTTTCTAGCTGACCACTTGGCTGTCTCATCTTTACTTTCCTCCTCTTCCTTTGTGTACTTTGCGCCCTTTGCGGTTCGTTTCCATCAAACCCTATGGCAAAATTTACTAAAGTCCCTCCAGAATTATTATTCCCAGCATGACCGCAAACATTACCAACCTCCCTAGTCTCTACGACCCATTCACCACCGAAGCCAAATGGCAAAAATTTTGGGAAGAAAACCAAGTCTACAAAGCCGACCCCAACCACCCCGGTGAACCTTACTGCATCGTGATTCCCCCTCCCAACGTCACCGGCAGTTTGCACATGGGTCACGCCTTTGAAAGCGCCTTAATCGATACCCTCATCCGCTACCACCGCATGAAAGGGCGCAACGCCCTATGGGTTCCCGGAACCGACCACGCCAGCATCGCCGTTCACTCGATGTTGGAAAAACAACTCAAAAAAGAGGGAAAAACTCGCTACGAACTGGGACGCGAACAATTCTTAGAACGGGCTTGGCAATGGAAAGCCGATTCTGAAGGTACAATTGTTAATCAATTAAAACGCCTGGGTGTCTCCGTTGACTGGACACGGGAACGGTTTACTTTAGATGCAGGTTTATCCCAAGCTGTTCTGGAAGCTTTTGTCAGTCTCTACGAATCAGGATTAATTTATCGGGGCGAATATTTGGTAAATTGGTGTCCGGCTTCTCAATCGGCGGTGTCTGATGTGGAAGTGGATAATCAGGAGGTGGATGGAAATCTTTGGCATTTCCGCTATCCCCTCAGTGATAATTCTGGGTTTGTGGAAGTGGCGACGACTCGACCAGAAACGATGTTGGGTGATACGGGTGTGGCGGTTAATCCCAATGATGACAGATATAAACACTTGATTGGCAAAACCTTAACTCTGCCAATTATGAATCGGGAAATTCCGATTATTGGTGATGAGTTTGTTGACCCGAAATTTGGGACTGGTTGTGTAAAAGTGACTCCAGCCCATGATCCCAATGACTTTGAAATGGGTAAGCGTCACAATCTGCCGTCAATCAATATTATGAATAAGGACGGGACTCTCAATGATAATGCTGGGGAGTTCCAAGGACAAGACCGCTTTGTGGCGAGAAAGAATGTGATTTCTCGCTTAGAAGCCGATGGTGTGCTGGTGAAGGTGGAGGATTATAAGCATACTGTTCCTTATAGCGATCGCGGTAAAGTACCTGTTGAACCATTACTATCTACTCAGTGGTTTGTCAAAATTCGCCCGATGGCTGATAAAGCCTTAAAATTTCTCGACAATCAAAATACGCCGGAGTTTGTCCCCCAACGCTGGACGAAGGTTTATCGTGATTGGTTGGTCAAGTTGAAAGATTGGTGTATCTCTCGTCAATTGTGGTGGGGTCATCAAATTCCGGCTTGGTATGCTGTCAGTGAAACTGGTGGTCAAATTACCGATAATACGCCGTTTATAGTTGCCAAATCAGCAGAAGCAGCTTGGGAAAAAGCTAACTCACAATTTGGTGCAGATGTCAAATTAGAACAAGACCCAGATGTCTTAGATACTTGGTTCTCTTCTGGACTCTGGCCGTTTTCCACTTTAGGCTGGCCTGAAGAAACTCAGGATTTAGCAACTTATTACCCTAACAGTACTTTAGTCACTGGTTTTGATATCATCTTTTTCTGGGTGGCTAGAATGACCATGATGGCCGGACACTTTACTGGGAAAATGCCATTTAATGATGTTTACATCCACGGGTTAGTGCTGGATGAAAATGGTCAGAAAATGTCGAAGACTAAAGGTAATGGGATTGACCCACTGTTATTAATTGACAAATATGGGACTGATGCGCTGCGCTATACCTTAATTAAAGAAGTTGCGGGTGCGGGTCAAAATATCCGCTTGGAATATGACCGCAAAAAGGATGAGTCTGCATCGGTGGAAGCTTCGCGTAACTTTGCTAATAAGTTGTGGAATGCCGCCCGGTTTGTGATGATGAATTTGGATGGACAAACTCCAGCACAACTCGGTCAACCAATTGCTACAGAACTTAGCGACGCTTGGATTATTTCCCGTTATCATCAAGTTATCAACCAAACGAGTAACTACATTGATAACTACGGTTTAGGTGAAGCTGCAAAAGGTCTATACGAATTTATCTGGGGTGATTTCTGTGACTGGTATATTGAGTTAGTTAAATCCCGGTTACAAAAAGATGCAGACCCCGCATCGCGAAAAGTCGCACAACAAATTCTAGGCTATGTACTAGAAGGGATTTTAAAATTACTGCATCCTTTAATGCCTCACATTACTGAGGAAATTTGGCAAACTCTCACCCAACAACCAGCCGATTCCTTACAAACCTTAGCTTTACAACCCTATCCTGAAGCAGATAGTAACCTGATTAATCCAGAATTAGAAGCACAGTTTGAGTTACTAATTGGCACAATCCGCACAATTCGGAATTTACGCGCTGAGGCGGATATTAAGCCAGGGGCAAAAATTACTGCTAATTTACAAACTGAGAATCCCCAAGAACAGCAAATTCTCTCTGCTGGGCAGGATTATATTCAAGATTTGGCCAAGGTGGAGAATTTAACTATTGCTTGTACTGAGCGCAGCCGAAGTGCTGGTGTTCAAAAAACGCCGGAGACAGAGTTTAAAAGCCCTACATCTGTTGAGAAAAAACCTCAGAGGGGTTTGAAGATAATTGGCTTAATTATCGCGGTGCTGGTCTTTTTGCGGATCGGTTTAGTTACGGGAAATGCAGTGTATGAAGTTCCTTTGATAGGCACATTCTTTGAAATAGTTGGTTTGGGTTATGCGTCTTGGTTTGTTGCCCAAATTGTTCTCAAACAGCAGGCTAGACAACAGTTCTTGGCTAAGTTTTTCCCCCCAACGCCTCAGAAAGAATTATCACAAACCAAAGTAGAACAACCCCCAGCACCAGAAAATGCCATCTCTGGAGTTGTGGGTACTGTACAAGTGGTCATTCCTTTAAGCGGTGATGTGGTTGATATTGCTACTTTGCGTGCCAAACTGGAAAAAAGCCTCAACAAAGCCGAAGCAGAGGCTAAGTCTTTGAGTGGGAGGTTAAACAATCCTAAGTTTGTGGATAAAGCCCCAGCCGATGTGGTGAAGGGGGCGAGAGAGTCTTTAGCAGAAGCTGAGAAACAAGCCGAAATTTTGCGCGATCGCTTGCGTAGTTTAGTATAGCTGCAATGGGTAACAGTTGAATTACAGCACTTTGTCAGTAAATTCACATCTTGCACCATTTGAAATCAGCTACAAAGCCCCCTCGGAAATCGATTTCCCAGCTAATAGCTAAAGTCCATTAAAATATACTGAAATCTTTTTCCAGTCGTCTTTAGACGACTTTCGCTATCAGACGGGGGTTTGAACCTCCGGCGGGTTATTTCCACAGGTGCAAGATGTCAGTAAATGAAGTACACATCTTAATCTGATAAATCTTGTGGGGGAGGGCAAATATGCCCGCCCTTGTTTACTTCACTCAGATTAAATGTGATGTATATTCAACCGTTACCTATGAAAAATTGTGCCATATTTAAACTTAAAAAATATTTTGGCAATTCAAAACTAAAACTAAAGTCATGTTATATCTAGCTCAAGTAAATAAAAACAAATTTTTAGACAAGTATCAATTACGCTTGTTAGCACGTCAAGAAACTCAAACCCTTTGGGTACTTATCCGGGATGAGGCTGTTATTTTGTTGGGCAAAGGAACTACCATGAGTGAGAACTTGCTGGTTTTAGTGCAGTTTTCCCCTACTGGTGACATTGAAAGTGTAGAAGATGCTAGCAACTGGGTACTAAATTTAGTCCAAACTTATCTCAGCATTGGTATGACACCGGAAGACTTGCAACAAGAAGCAGAACGCGCCGAAAATTGGCGACAATCCCTAACTTTACAAAATCAAGATTTAGCACGTCGTTCTCTAGAATTAGAAGCCCGTCGAGAACAAATTCAAGCTTTGGAAGAAAGTCTTAAACGTGACAGAAATGGTCAACAGCGAGAATCTCAGGATAACTCGTAGCTCGATTTGATCCATTGTGGAATGAATCTGAAAAAAATAAAATATTTGTAGGTTGGGTAGAAAGAAGTGTTAGCGTAGCTTGCCGTAGGCATAACCCAACATGAATTTAGCTCAAATGTTGGGTTTCATAAACAAAGGCGGGCAGGTTGCCCACAATATTAATCAAGCAGTATTAATCAAGCTGTTTCATCCAAAAAATCCTACATTCTTGCGGGTAAAGATACTCTTGCCGGTTTTTCTAACGCCCGACCTTGATTGTTGTTGACTTCCTCCGCCGCTAATAACTCCCGAATTAACCGCGCTAAGGCTTTTTGGGTGAGGCGATTGGTAACTTGCTGACCCAAACGCTGTACACCTGGATTTACTAACAATTGGGCTAGTTGGGGTGCTAGTTGTAGTGGGTCAAAACCACGGGTTTCTCGGAGAATATTTAAAATATTTTTAATATGCTCTAAGGTTTGTTGTTGTTCAACTGTCGCCCCTGGGGTTTCGTTAACTGCTGTCAAACCTATTCGTTCTCGCAGTACATAAGTGAAGTTGTGCAGAACATTTTTGCCTACAGCATTGAGTCCATTCACAAATTCATCTACCAGCCTATCTCGAATAAATGAACCACGTTCAGAAGAGAGAAATTCCACTCCCTGGTCTAAAACTAGATTGAAGTCGTAATCCTGATTTTTCTTAGCGTTACGTAGCAAGTTTTCTAAACGATTCCAACGAAACTTTTTATCCTTAAACAGCAAATTTTGCAGCGATGTTCTTAATTGCGGTGCTTGGTCGGTTAACAGGCGTTTCGCAACATAAGGATATGCTTCACTGAGAACTTTGAATTCCGGGTCGATATATATCGCAATACCTTCCAAAGTTACCAGGGAGCGAATAATTAACGCGTAGTAAGGAGGGACGCGGAAAGGATATTCATACATCAAAGCTGAGAGTTCATCAGTGATGCTTTTAATGTTTAAATCAGCAACACTGGCTCCTTGAGCATCAGCGAATACTCTGGCAAATGCGGGAATAATTGGGGTTAAATCTGTATCTGGGGATAAAAAATCTAGCTTTACGTAGTCGTTGGCTAAACCTTCAAAGTCACGATTCACAACGTGAACGATCGCTTCTATTAAACCATAGCGCTGAGGCGGTTGCACCTCACTCATCATCCCAAAGTCGAGATAAGCCAGTTTACCATCTGGTGTGGCTAACAAATTACCTGGATGGGGGTCAGCATGGAAGAATCCGTGTTCTAGTAGCTGGCGCAGAGAACATTGCACACCCACTTCAATCAAATAACGAGCATCTATACCTTGGGCGTTAATCTCGGCTGTTTGGGTTAATTTTGTGCCGGTGATCCACTCCATCGTCAACACGCGACGATTAGTATATTCCCAGTAAATCTTGGGTACGTAAATATCTTCTATATGACCATATAACTCAAAAAAGCGCTCGGCATTTTCTCCTTCATGAATATAATCCATCTCTTCAAAGATGCGATCGCCTAATTCATCGAGGATACCAACTAAGTCACTGCGGATTCTTTTAACGTTTTTTTGTACCCAAGCGGCCAGTTGGCGCAAAATAAACAAGTCAATGGCAATTCGTTCTCTTAAGTCAGGGCGTTGGACTTTAATGGCGACTTCTTCACCAGTTTTGAGTTTACCTTTATAGACTTGCCCCAAAGAAGCGGCGGCAATTGGCTGGGGCGAGAGTTCCGCGTAAATCTCCGGGGGTGGTGCGCCTAATTCTTCTTCAATAAATTGGTAAGCAATTTCGTTGGCAAAAGGTGGTAATTGGTCTTGTAAACTCGTTAATTCTTCTAAGTATGCCGGGGGAACCAAATCCGGTCTAGTAGATAAAGCTTGTCCAATTTTGATATAAGCAGGCCCCAGTTTTGTCAGTAGTTCTCGTAGCTGAACGGCGCGACGGCGGTCTTTTTTCACGACTATTCCCCGTCGGCTGTCCCACCACAACCCAAAAACAAAGGAAAGAGTCGGCCCCAAAACTGCAAAAATCCGCCGCAAAACTTTCAGGGGTCGGTGGCGATAATATTCTTTTATCTCTTGGGGATCATAAAGTATGGCATCAGTCTCTAAATCTTGGTTGATTATGCGTTTTGGTGAACGAACAACCAAGGTTGATTTGCCATTTTCTGTTAATACTTCAGTCACTTGTGGTTCGTCCTCGGTTTGTCGGGAAGTCGGGGGAAATGTCTTAACAATCATGAAGGAAGCCACCGGTCGGATTTAGTATGTAAAGTATTGTAACAATAAGTTTACATACAAGCATCCCTCAAACAGCGATAAATTGTGCTTTCTTCAAAACAAAATTTTGACACTAGGTACAACAAGGCGTAAATAGGTGTACCATTCCAAAAAGCTCAAAATCCCAAAATACAAGCCTTTTAGCTGTTGATTTTTGACTTTTGGCTGGCGGTACTAGTTCAATAATATCTTGATATTCCTCACCCTTAACGGACTGGTAAGGTGGATAGGATACTTCGGTGATTGAAATTTGGTGAAAAAAGCTTAGGGAAAATTCATAG
Source organism: Nodularia sp. (in: cyanobacteria) (assembly GCA_007692755.1). Classification (GTDB taxonomy): domain Bacteria; phylum Cyanobacteriota; class Cyanobacteriia; order Cyanobacteriales; family Nostocaceae; genus Nodularia. The sequence goes on from REBL01000256.1 coordinate 35,124, forward strand.
AAGATTTTTGGTAAGACATAACCATTTTCCAGTAGATGTCGAGTGAAAACAAGTGTAGGTTTCCCATGTACAAGGGTTGTATCATCACGATATACACCAAATATACTAAAAACACTTCATGCTGGAAGAAACAGTTATAGTGGTAAGTATGGTTGGTAACGAAAATATCGTGCTTGGTTAAAAATCTCGGCATCTGCCCTTATGGAGAATTTGGCTTGATGTTGCTTTGCCTGCGAATCGAAAATTTTGCCTTAATTGATCAATTAGAACTGGAATTTGGCGCTGGACTCAATGTACTGACAGGTGAAACCGGCGCGGGGAAATCGATTATCTTGGATGCTATTGATGCAGCTTTGGGTGGTAAAGTCTCTAGTCGAGTCATCCGTACTGGGACGAATCGCTCAATGGTAGAAGCTACTTTTACATCTAATCCTCCCTTAACGGCTTGGTTGATTGAACAAGAAATAGATTTAATTGAAGATAACTGTGTAATAATTAGCCGAGAAATTACTGCCACTACTAGTAATATCCGCAGTCGGTCGCGGGTAAATGGGGTGTTGGTAAATCGGCAGATTATGGGTGGATTGCGCGATCGCCTGGTGGAAATTACTGCCCAAGGTCAAACTGTACAGGTGGGTCAATCTGCCCAAATTCGGGAATGGTTAGATGTCTACGGTGGTGACTCACTGCTACAACAGCGTCACATGATCGCCACGGCTTTTAGTGCTTACCAAAAAGCCCATTTGGTCTTAGAAAAACGCCGGACATCAGAACGGGAACGTCTCCAGCAATTCGACTTGCTTACCTATCAAATCCAGGAATTGGGTACGGCTAACCTCCAAGATCCCCAGGAATGGGAACAACTGGTGCAAGAACGGGAACGCCTCAATCATGTCGTGGAATTGCAACAGATGAGTTACAAGGTGTATCAATCCTTGTATCAAAATGATAATGAAACCCCAGCCGCGGCAGATTTATTGGGGGACAGCGAAGCGACATTAACTGACATGGTAGAGTACGATGTTCAACTCCAACCGCTGTTAGATTTGGTTAGGGATGCTCAAACTGTGATGATTGAGGTGGGAAGACAAATTAATGCTTACGGAAGTAGTTTAGAAGCTGATCCCCAACGATTGCAGGAAGTAGAAGAACGCATTCAAGAATTAAAACAAATTTGTCGCAAGTATGGCCCTACTCTTACAGAAGCGATCGCTTATTACCAACGCATTCAAGGGGAATTGGCAGAACTCAATGATAGCGAACAATCTATTGAAAGTTTAGAACAGCAGGAAGCAACGTGTTCTGTACAACTTACTCAAGCTTGTACAAAGTTAACAAAATTGCGTCGCCAAACCGCAGCACATTTAGAATCTCAATTGCTGTGTGAACTGAAGCCTTTAGCGATGGAAAAGGTGAAATTTCAGGTGGAGATAGCGCCGATTTCCCCCACAGCCGCAGGTGCAGACAAAATTACCTTTATGTTTAGCCCTAACCCTGGGGAACCTCTGCAACCTTTGATCGCGATCGCTTCTGGCGGTGAAATGAGTCGTTTTTTATTAGCGCTGAAAGCTTGTTTTTCTCAAGTAGATGCCGCCGAAACAATGGTATTTGATGAAATTGATGTGGGCGTTTCTGGTAGAGTAGCTCAAGCGATCGCAGAAAAATTATATCAGCTAAGTCAAAATAACCAAGTACTATGTGTCACCCATCAGCCTTTAGTTGCAGCAATGGCTGACCGACATTTTCGTGTAGATAAGCAAACTATTACTCAAGGTAAGGGTAAGAATAACAGTAATGGTCATCCAGAGCAGCGGACTGTAGTGCGAGTCACTAATTTAGAAAATCTCAGCCATCGCCGGGAAGAACTGGCGCAGTTAGCTGGGGGTAAATCGGCCACGGATGCGATCGCTTTTGCTGAGTCCTTATTATTACAAGCAGCTCATCATCGTCGCCAAGAAATCACTTAGCTTCTTCAATGGGGATAGCCACATTTTTGAGAATATTCATTGGCCCCTGTTCTTTGATTACCTGCATTTGTTCCTGATTCCGCACCAGCAACGCACCCGCAAATCCCAACGAATTTACAGATATAGAATCAAAATCCTCGTGCGATCGCGGTACAATTAACATCCATTCTCGTGTAGCTAAAAGATTGTACGCCCCAGATTGTTTATTGTCCTCAACTGCCTCTAAACCCACAGCACTCAATAAGCTCTGATATAGCTCCAGTGTGGCTTCTGCGGCTGTTAACGGTGAATTACTCCAATTAGGGTCTAATTTAGCTAAAGCATGAACAAAGGGCAATCCCGGTACAGTTGTCACAGTATCTTGAAATTTGGCTGAATTTATTAGCGGTTCAATAGGTATTTGCTCCCCTGACGGTGTGAGTGGTAAAGGAACTATTTGCAGATGTTTATGTGGCTGGCTTGCTCCGGCAATTTTACCACCGTTGTAAAAAGCCAAGCCTTCAAACTCAGCCAAACACGCCCACATAGCAGAAAAATCTTCCAGGGTGAGTAATTTTTCCTGTTCTTCAAAGGCGCGGGTAATAATTAGTAGGTGATAGTCAACAACGTTAAATTTATTTAATATACAAACATGAGTCGGGGAAATATCCGCAACAAACAAATCTTTCTCATAGGGAAGAAAGGGATTAGTTTTTTTATCTTGCTGCTTGGCTGTGTCTTTGCGGGTCAAGTTAGATAAGATTCTGATTAAAAATTTGATGCTATTTTGCTCGACAAATTCAAAATCTGTCGGTATGGATAACAGTGCGCCACATTCCAAGGCATATTGAGTTTGTTCTTTGATACTTTTCCACAAAGTGCCGGGTTTAAGTAATATTCTTTCCTGTGGGATTTCTGGTTTTTGTGGCATGGTTTTGAATGAATTATTTGTATATAGCGATTCCCATATTTTTAGGTATTAAAACAGGAATTAATTAACCGCAGGTAAGCTTGTGCTTTATCTCTTTTTACCTAAAAGTTTAGGAAACGCTATATATTGTAAATTATATTATTCTAAGTTATGGGACTTACGCACAAATTATGGAATAACGAACCACATTCGCGTAGCGTCTCCCCTTGGGAGAAGTAAAGAGGGTTTGAGATAGTTCTTGCGTAAGTCCTGAGTTATTCAAAACAAATTTAGTTTTGATTTTAGAAAAACATAACTTCACCCAACTCAACAAACATTTGTTCAAACATATCATCCACAATGTCTTGGTTAGCCTGGCGCAAATTCACGGGGCCACAGAGAAATTCTTTGATAGTAATTTTCTGTTGTCGGAAGTCTCTGACAAAATCGCGGATAGCAGCAATTGATTTAATTTCAGTTTCCACTTGTTCTGCCATGCTGCCAATAGCATCTATGCCTTCTTTCGAGGCTTTGCGACAATCAGAAACTATCGCGCCTTCTGGAGTATTTTTAACTAAACGAAGTTCCTGTTTTAATTTTTCATATTGAGTTGAGAGAATTTCATTTTGCTGTTCTATCCTTTTGCATTGGCGAGTTAAATCATCTTCACTGTTACTATCAATAGCTCGACCTACTTGATGTTGCTGTTCAATTTCCAATAGTCGAGCCAAATCACCCTCTTGGTAGGCTTTATTAATTTCTTTCATAATTTCGGTGTAACGGATTTGAGTTTCACCGTCTTTTACCTTGTCTGGGTGAAATATTTCGGCTAAACTTAGAAATGTCTGGCGAATTTTTCTGGAAGCATCAGATTTTTGTTCAGAGGGGAAGTCTACATCTGGTGACTCTTCTTGATATTGGCTGTTTTCTTCTGTATGCGTACCTGAAAAATCACCATCTTCTTCCTGATTGTTTTCAAATAGGTCGTCTAATTCGGGGTCTTCCTCTTCTTGAAAATTTTGAGGTTTAGGACTGATAATTCTCGCTATTTGGAGTTGATAGTAAATCGCTTCAATATCTTTTCGGCTCTGCTTACCCAATTTCCTCAAAGTCAATATTTCATGAAACAGAGTATGAATTTCTCGGTCGATATCTACCAGTTTTTGAAACTTGGGATTACAGCGATTAAATATATCTGCGGCTAAGGAACGCATCTGTTCCACAAAATTGTTCAGTTCAGTCCGTTTTCGCTTAATTTGTTTTAACAGCCACTGGTGTTCTTTATCTAAAGTTTCTAGCCGGATATGGATAGATGAAAGCGCCAATGTTGTTGTAGTTGGGGACTGGGATGAAGATGTTGATTTTCGCGGCATAAAACAGGCCAGTCTGAATAAGTTGACATCTTATACAGATCCTACCGCCAAAAGATTAAGTTTATTCAATTAATCTAGGCGATCGCATGGGTCATAATTGCGGGAAACTGAAAGCAGATCATCAAGAGAGGAGAACCTAATGAGCTGGACTAAAGTTCTTGCAGCCGATGCACTTGCGCCAGAAAGCAGACAAGTGGTAAAAGTTGGCACACGTAAAATTCTACTGGTCAACCACGACAATCAGCTTTATGCTGTCGATAATACCTGCCCTCATTTAAAAATGCCCATGAAAAATGGGAAAATTACCGAAAGCGGCGCAATTGTTTGTCCTATACATCGTAGTGCTTTTGACCTCCGGACTGGGGAAGTACAAGACTGGTGTCCTTGGCCGCCTATAGTGGGTAAAGTACTGGCAAAGGTTTCACAGGAGAAGAAGCTACCAGTATTCCCTGTGCGTGTGCAAGAAGGTAGTATTTGGATTGATTTAGAGGAATAGTAGCCTTTATATGGCAAGCGATCGCTCTCAGTCTGGGTTAAGCTAGCTTAAGCGATCGCTTGCTCTTGTGCATATTTTCTACTCCTGTGAGACCACATCAATCAATATTAGGCATCAAATCGGATTGCTATAGTAAAGATAGAAAGTTATCAGTTAAGAACTAAATTATGCTTGAAAATCGCGACTATACACTAATTATCGATAAAAGCGGCAGCATGGCCACCCCAGACCAAAAAGGTGGTAGAACTAGATGGGTATCAGCACAAGAATCTACCTTAGCCTTGGCGAGTAAGTGTGACCAATTTGATCCAGATGGCATCACTGTATATTTATTTTCCGGTAGATTCAAGCGTTATGATAATGTTACAGCCGGGAAGGTAACACAAATCTTCCAAGAAAATGATCCCTCTGGTTCCACAGACTTAGCATCTGTGTTGAAACACGCCACTGATGATTACTTTCAACGGAAAAGCGCGGGTCAAACGAAGCCCAATGGGGAAATCATCTTGGTAATTACTGATGGGGAACCGGATGACCGTAAAGCGGTAATGAAGGTAATTATTGAAGCTTCTCGCCAGATGGATATCAATGAAGAATTAGGTATTTCCTTCATTCAAGTTGGTACAGATGCACAAGCTACCCGCTTTCTGAAAGTCTTAGATGATGACCTCCAAGGCGCTGGAGCTAAATTTGATATCTGCGATACCATTACAATGGATGATATGGAAGATTTCAGTCTATCGGAAGTGCTACTAAATGCCATTATGGACTAGCAACCGCTGCGCGGAAGTCAAAAGTCAAAAGTCAAAAGTCAAAAAAACTTTTTGAAATGTATCCCTATTTATGCTGTGACTTACTAGCTTAAAAGCATGGATTCTCTTGATAAGCTGCTAGACCAACTCAAAGCTGAATATGATCCAGCTAAACCCGCAGCATCACAGCCACAGACAAATGCAGCGAAATCATTTACCCCACAACCACCAAAATCGTTATCTTTAGTGGATAGCCTTTTGGCAGAAGTTGCGGCTGATTTTGCTGCACAAGATGAAGCTGTGGAGTTAAAAAAACACCAAGAACTAAAACAGGAAGAAAATCGACAAGCCCAAATCAAAGCCCAACAACTAGAAGCTTTGAAACTTGAAGCAGAAACATGGTTAAAAAAATTAGATCCGTTTTCCTCTGAAGGCTTTTGGTTTGAAAGGTTTGCTGAAAGTTACCCTTCAAAATTAGAGGCGGCGATGGAATATTTACAAAGCAACGGATAAACTCAAAATTCACTCAATTAAATGTGACTGTTGTGCTAGTCTTTGATTTGCAAAAAGTGTTCAACAGCCCATTTGTGCATGGCATAAAGAATTGGGATCAAACTTTTTCCCAAAGTTGTCAATGAGTATTCTACCTTTGGAGGGATTTGTGCATACACTTCACGATGTATAATCCCATCTTCTTCCATTTCTCTGAGTTGCTGAGTTAACATTTTTTGCGTAATTCCAGATAAGCCCCGCTGCAATTCCCCAAAACGTTTGACCCCTGGGATTAATTCTCTAATAATTAAAACTTTCCAGCGTCCACCAATTACTTTTAATGTGGTTTCAACTTCGCAAGTTAAGGTTGTATCTGTTTTTGCTTCAGCTTTCATAGTTACTTTTGAGTAAGTACCGTACTTTTAAGTGCCTACTTTTCATATTAACTATACTTGATTTAAAGTTTATTTAGTAAGTTTTTTACACATTGACCTTTAGGTTTTTTAGTACCCATCAGCATAGTTTCTGAGGAAAATTTTTTATGGCAAATATCCTTCACATTGATACTAGTCCCCGTGGTGAACGTTCAATTTCGCGGGCGCTTTGCTATGAGTTCATCACATCTTGGAAAGACAGTCATTCAGGGGTAACAGTTACTTATCGGGATTTAGGTAGAAATCCTGTTCCCCATGTAGATGAATCATGGATTGCTGCTGCTTTTACACCACCTGAAGCGCGCACACCTGAACTGAATGAAGCCATTAAGCTTTCTGACGACTTAGTTGATGAGTTTCTCGCAGCTGATATGTATGTTTTTGGTGTACCAATGTATAACTTGAGTATACCTTCCACGTTCAAAGCTTATATTGACCAAATTGTCCGGGCTGGTAGGACTTTTGCTATATCTGAAAAGGGTTATGAAGGTTTAGTCGATAGCAGTAAGAAGGTGTTAATAATTACGTCTCGTGGTGGTACTTTTCCGCCGGGAACCCCTTATGAAGCCTATGACCAGCAAGTACCCTATCTTCGAGCTATTTTGGGCTTTATGGGACTCACAGACGTGACCTTTATCCATGCTGATAGTTTGAACTTGGGTGATGAACCTCGACAAAAGTCTATAGCCGCAGCGAAGGATGCGATCGCTCAAGTTGTAACTAGTTGGTAATTAATATTTGACTGTGCTATTTACGCTGTGCTGTACTAAGTTTATCTATTGAGGTTAAGTTTTCAAAGTTAGAGTAAAAATAAGTCAATAACAAATACTGCCTCTAGATAATTTCTAGAGGTTTTTACCAAAAAGTTACTCTCTACTAACTAAATTTGTAACGCTTTAAACCACTTAGTCACAACTGTGTTAATGGTTTGTTTGATTTGATGTTTGCGATACCACTTTTGAAAAGCCATTTCGTATTCTTCACCTTTGGTTTGAAAGGTATTCCAAATATCCAGCCCTAATGTCAAACCGCAAAATAGTAAAAAATACAATGACCAAGCAAGACCGCCACCACCGACGATATCTAGCAGCATCAAAAAACTGTTAATAATGGCATAATTACCAACACGTTTCTTAAATCTGCCGATGCGGTAGGAATTAAAAGCTTGCCTTTGTTGAATTTCGCTACATTGCGATCGCCAGTCAATTTCTGCTAAATTTAGAGAATCGGGTGATATATCTAACTCTTTAGCAATTTCGAGCAATTGCTCATAAGTAAATTCCTTATCTTGATCATCAGCTTGACGAGCGATCGCTAACTGAAGAATTCGCTGCACATCCTCTTGGCTATAAGAACGAAGGCTCTGAGGTTCAAATGCCGTCATAACTATTATCTCTTAGTGTGACCTTTACTAACAATTTCGTCACTCGGTAGCCATTACCCAGCTACACCACCATCAAAATTATTTGTACTATATCTACACTAACAAATCTCAATAGGCTATAGGCAGATATTTCAGAAAATATTACCGGGGTTGGGGTAGTTGAAAAGCGTAAATATCTTGAATGGCTTGCACCCAACCATTAGAAACAGATTCCAGGATGCGATCGCCTTTTTCTTTGGTTGCGGTAGTTGCATCGCCAATCACGCCGCTTTTACTGACATCCCGCGTCGCCCAAGACACAGGTAACTTACCTTCTAAACTCAATAAAGTGCTTTGGGTTGGTTCTGGTGGATACTCAGCCACAGCTAAATCCATTTTTACCTGTTCTGGCAAAATCGCCAACATAATGCTAGTTTCGGCATCTCCGGCGTGCATACCTTGGGTTGCTTCCTTGGGTGTCAATAATTCTTTGGTGATATGAGGCACACGCCAAGTAAACAAAGGAAACACCAAAAAATCATCATATTTAATATGCAAATCCCGCGCCACCATTTGCATGACTTGGGGTTGTCCACCGTGGGAATTCATCAACACCAATTTTCTAAACCCAGCCCGGTAAATGCTTTCACCCATTTCCATAATAATTGCTGTCAGGGTTTCGGTACTCAAAGTTATGGTTCCCGGAAAATGCCAATGCTCATTTGATTTACCATAATAGAGGGTGGGTAAAGCATAGGCCCGAATGCTAATATCCAACTTTTTCAGAGCTTCTCCCAGAACACCTACACCAATGGCAGCATCAACAATCAGCGGTAAATGAGGGCCATGTTGTTCAATCGCCCCTACTGGTTGAATGATCACCACATTTTCCTTATCCGGCATAGCCTGGATATCAGTCCAAGTCAGGTAGGGAAAAAATCTTTCTGGGGGAATAAAGCTATGCATCTTACTACTATCGCGTCATTTTTATGTTAACGAGATTTGACGAAATAAAGTATTTTGTCCCAAGTCTCTAGTACACCAAGCAGTAGGAAGGACAAAACTCAATGATTGAAGATAATGCATCTATTCGTACCCTATCAGTGGATATTGGCGGTAGTGGTGTTAAAGCACTAGTTTTAGATATTACAGGAAATCCCATAACCAAAAGGATGCGTTTAGAGACACCCCAACCGGCTAAACCAGAGATGATCATTGATTCTATAGCAGCATTAGCCGCAGAACAAGGTGAATTTCATCGCGTTGCCGTGGGTTTTCCTGGTGTAGTGCGTCAGGGAGTTACAGAAACAGCAGTCAACTTATATCGAGATTGGATTGGCTTTGACTTAGAAACAGCATTATCACAACGTCTTAACCAGCCTGTACGAGTAATTAATGACGCTGATATGCAGGGTTTTGGGGCGATAGCAGGTAAAGGTTTGGAATTAGTAATTACCTTGGGGACAGGTTTTGGTTCGGCTTTATTTATAGATGGCAAACTTGTGCCAAATATGGAAATGGGGCATCATCAGTTTCGCAAAGGCAAAACCTATGAAGAACAACTGGGACGGGCAGAATTAGAAAAAATTGGGGATAAAAGATGGAACAAGCGTTTATCTAAAGCGATCGCATCTTTACAAAGTCTGTTCAATTATGATTACCTTTACATTGGCGGTGGTGAAGCTGTCAGGGTAAATATCCAACTCCCCTTAAATGTCAAACTCATCCCGAATATCACTGGTTTATTAGGTGGAATTGCTTTGTGGCGAGATTAGCACTCGTTTACTCAGAAAAAATATTCGTAGGTTAAGTTAAACCAAGTTCATCGGCGTTCATCGGCGTTTATCCGCGTTCAAATCTACCTGCTGCGTAAGTCCCACGAAAGATGTCCAGATTAATTATCCAGCTTATCCATAAAAGGAAAGGATAGGGATAATTAACTATGCAATTGAAGCCAATTAATCAGCAGGTAGTAGCCGTCGTGGGTGCTTCTAGCGGTATCGGTAGAGAAACAGCGCTGAAGTTTGCCCAAGGCGGTGCAAAGGTGGTAGTTTCAGCCCGTAGCGAACCAGGACTGAAGTCTTTAGTTGAAGAAATTCGCAGTTGGGGCGGTGAGGCGATATATACTATTGCCGATGTGAGTGATTTTCAGCAAGTTAAAGCGATCGCAGATAAAACTGTGGCAGAATATGGACGCTTGGATACTTGGGTTAATGCGGCGGCGACAGGTATCATCGCACCATTTGAGCAAATTACACCAGAAGAATTTGAGCGAGTTGTGGATGTCACCTTGATGGGACAAGTTTATGGTGCTATGGCTGCACTACCTTATCTCAAACAACAGGGACGCGGATCATTAATTCATATTTCCTCGGTGGAGGGTAGGCGCAGTTTACCGCTACAAAGCCCCTATTCTGCCGCTAAACATGGCTTAGAAGGTTTTTTAGAATCCTTGCGTGTGGAATTGCAACATGAAAAATTACCGATTAATGTGACATCAATATTGCCTTCCACAATCAACACACCGTTTTATAATAAAGTTCGCACCAAGTTAGGGGTAAAACCTACGGGAATACCACCTTATTATCAACCCAAAATTGTCACTGATGCCATTCTCTATGTGGCTGAACACCCCATGCGGGATTTGATTGTGGGGGATGCAGGTAAGGTATTAGATTTACTGCAACGGGTTTCACCGGAATTAGTCGATGCCATTTTACTCGTGATCGCTTTTGCCGGTCAACGTACCGATGAGCCAAAATCAGAGGATGCACCGGATAATGTTTTTACCGCCATTCCCGGCTATGACAGAATTGAGGGGGATTTTAGAAGTCTGTCAATTCCCAGTTTCTTAGATTGGTGGGATATGAATCCGACTTTGAAATGGGGCGCTGTAGCCCTTGGGGTGGTTGGTGTTGCCGCTTTTCTGGGTGGGTGGCGTAAGATTTCGGATTTGTCTTAGCTAGACTTTATCCAAAATTAAGAACTCGGCTTCTTTCTCTAGCAAAAACCCTGGCTTTGGGCAAATACTTAAAACTATTAGATAACACATACCCTTGGTATCACCCTTGACACCAAGGGTATTATAATTACTGACCTAAATAGAGTTGAAAAATTTCTAGCTTTTACACCTTAATGGTGTATGTTATAAATATATGATGGAAATGTATGACAGATAAGCGCAAGCCAACCTATGACCTTGAAGCATTTAAAGCTGTTGCAGGTACTTTGAATGGACTCAATGCGACCGGCAGTGCCATTAAGGGAGCTGCAAGCATAGGATTTGGACGAGCAGAAATTGTAGCGACTATTCAAACAATGAAAAAGTCACATTTTTACAAGTCAATGACAAGCTATGCCAATCATCGCATCTGGCAGGATGTGTACCATGTTCCATCAGAGATTGGAGTTCTATATATCAAATTTACAGCAGATGTAATGACAGAGTTTCTGTTGCTATCATTCAAGGAGAAGGATAATGACTGACATCACACCACTTTGCCCAGTGACTGGAGCTTCCATGCGCCGCGATGTACGTCCTATGACGTTGACCTATCGCACGCAGACTATTACATTTGATATGCCTGGGTGGTATTGTGATCAGTCGGACGAGAGTATCCATACAAGTGAAGATATGAAGGTATCTGACCGGATGCTGAACCTTTTGAAAGCGCGGGTTGATGGTTTACTGGAACCGCAGGAAATTCGCCGTGTCCGTAAAAAGTTGAAACTAACACAGATTCAAGCAGGACAACTGATTGGCGGTGGAAAACGAGCATTTCAAAAATACGAGGCTGGGGACTTATTGCCTAGTCGCGGCATTACCAGTGCGCTTATACTACTTGATCATGACCCATCTGCCATTGCTATCCTCAAGAACGGGCAGGACAATTCCAAGACGTAACGCAACGCGCGCGCGTTCTCCCAAAAATCCAGAAGCTAGAATTACCGTAAATACCTTTGCGACTAACGCACTTCGTGCTTCGCTTCGCTGATGTGCCTAACGTAACAGCCTTTTTTTATTTGTCACTCCCTTAGTTCTGTAATCTGGTCTTGAAGTGAACCCAGCCTTATGTAAAACTGATGATCTTTCGCTTCACAGCCTACATCAGAGGAACTAAAACATGGCGCGTCTTGCACTGCTGAGTGTATCTAACAAAACTGGTATAGTTGACCTAGCTCGTCGTTTGGTCGAAGAATTTAATTTTGATTTAATCAGCAGTGGGGGAACCGCCCAAACCCTCAAGGATGCGGGGCTACCAGTGACTAAGGTCTCGGATTACACTGGTTCACCTGAAATTTTAGGTGGTCGAGTTAAAACCTTACATCCTCGCATTCATGGCGGAATTTTGGCGCGGCGAGATATTCCCCAACATTTGACTGATTTAGAAAATAACCAAATTCGCCCGATTGATTTAGTAGTAGTGAATCTTTATCCCTTTGAGGAAACTATTGCTAAACCTGGGGTGACGTTATCTGAAGCTGTGGAACAAATTGATATCGGTGGACCGGCGATGTTACGGGCTGCATCGAAAAATTTTGCCCATCTGACGGTATTATGTGACCCAGCACAGTATGAAGAATATTTGCAGGAATTAGGGCAAAATAACGGCACTGCATCTTTAGAGTTTCGCCAAAAATGTGCTTTAAAAGGTTTTTCTCATACTGCTAGTTATGATCAAGCGATCGCAGCTTATCTCAGCCAATCATCTCAAGAATATAGCCTTTCTGGGCAGCAATTGCAATCTCTGCGTTACGGTGAAAACCCCCATCAACCAGCTGCTTGGTATCAAAGCGGAACTACTCCCACGGGTTGGGCTGCGGCGACGAAATTGCAAGGTAAGGAACTGAGTTATAACAACTTGGTGGATTTAGAAGCCGCCCGGCGCATTATTGCTGAGTTTACTGATACTCCCGCCGCTACGGTGATTAAACACACAAACCCCTGTGGTGTGGCTATGGGAACTACCCTAGTGGAAGCATATCAAAAAGCTTTTAATGCTGATTCGGTTTCGGCTTTTGGGGGAATTGTGGCACTTAATCGCCCCATTGATGCGGCGACAGCGAATGAGTTAAAGAAGACGTTTTTAGAATGTGTGGTTGCGCCGAGTTGTGAACCTGAAGCCCAAGAAATTCTGGCGGCGAAATCTAAACTGCGGATTTTAACGTTACCAGATTTGAGTAGCGGCCCCCAGGATACCGTGAAAGCGATCGCGGGTGGTTTTTTAGTCCAAGCTGCTGATAATGCGGTGGCTGATCCCAGTCAATGGCAAATAGTCACTGAACGTCAACCCACCCCGGACGAGTTAGCCGAGTTACTGTTTGCTTGGAAGGTTTGTAAACACGTTAAATCTAATGCCATTGTAATTACCAGCGATCGCACTACACTAGGCGTAGGTGCTGGTCAAATGAATCGCGTTGGTTCCGTTAAAATAGCTTTAGAACAAGCTGGCGACAAAGCCCAAGGTGCAATTCTGGCCAGTGATGGATTTTTCCCCTTCGATGATTCTGTGAAAACAGCCGCAGCAGCTGGTATTACCGCCATTGTCCAACCAGGCGGAAGTTTGCGTGATCAAGATTCCATCAAGGCTGCTAATGAATTGGGTTTAGTCATGGTCTTAACTGGTATCCGCCACTTTTTACACTAAATCTCTGGGCATTAGCTTGTGCCAGTTGAAAAACTGTCCCATATTACACTTGTATTTTGAGCAAACAGCAATAATATCTACTTGTGTGTGAGGAGCAAGTTAAAAATAAAAAGCGTTTGGGGTGGAAACACGGCAACACTCCCAGGCGCTTTTTAATTATAAAATAATTGCATTTCCACATGAAGCTACCAAAAACTATCCAACTGCTGACCAGTCTTAGTCTCATGGGGCTTGTGTCTTGTAACGGTACGCCAATCAGTACCAATGATAGAGAAGAAATCACATTACCAGTTAATGCAACATCTGCGTCTTCGGAAACTCCAGCCTGTAAATTTGTTGCAGACGGTGTTGGTTCTCCAGGTCAGGTGAAAGTAAGATATGAGGAAGTAGTCACAGGTTTAGAGGTTCCTTGGGGAATTGCCTTTTTACCCAATGACAAAATGCTGGTGACTGAAAGACCAGGGCGACTGAGACTAGTGGAGAATGGAGAATTAAAGCGATCGCCTGTTGCTAATCTTAATATTACAGCCTCCGGTGAAGGTGGGTTGCTGGGAATTGCGGCACACCCAGATTTTGCCAGTAACCGATTTTTCTACTTATACTACACTACAGATAAAAATGGCTCACCAGTCAACCGAGTTGAACGTTGGCAACTATCTTCAGATGGACTGAGTGCATCTGAGGACAGAATTATTATTGATGATATTCCCGCCGCTTTATTTCATAATGGCGGTCGTTTGCGCTTTGGCCCCGATGGAATGCTTTATATTGGGACTGGTGATGCGAGGGAACCGCAAATTTCCCAAGATGTTGAGAGTTTAGCAGGTAAGATTCTGCGCTTAACACCAGACGGAGAAGTTCCCCCAGATAATCCATTTCCAAATAATCCCGTTTTTATTACCGGGATTCGCAACACCCAAGGTTTTGACTGGTACAATCCCTCTACGCTGTTTGTCACAGACCACGGACCCAGTGGAGAATTAGGCAGAAGAGGTGAAGATAAAGTTTCTGTACTTCAAGCAGGTGAGAATATGGGCTGGCCGGCTGTAGAAAACTGTGAAGCTGAAAGCGAATTTGTGCGTCCCTCACTGGTTTGGCGTGAAGCTGTACCTCCAGGCGGGGCAGCAATTTATACTGGAGATTCTATTCCAGAGTGGAAAGGTAATTTAATTATTGGCACACTGGGTTCGAGACATCTGCATAGAGTTGTATTTGACTCAGATAACCCTAGACAAGTGCAAGACCATGAAGTGTATTTTCAGGGAAATTCGCCAGATGGTTTTGGGCGAATTAGAGATGTAATCATGGGTCAAGATGGTGAGTTATACATTACTACCAGTAATTGTGATGGTCGCGGTAACTGTCCCCAAGGTCAGGATAAAATTATCCGCATCACTCAATGACATCATGTCCGTTTAATTAGTTACGATTACTACAATCATGTCACCCCACCCCCAACCCCTCCCCGCAAGCGAGGAGGGGAGATAAAGCAAAGGTTTGGCAGGTTTTTGCGTTCGTACACGTCTAGCGGGCAAGATGCCCGCACCACAAGAGTTTCATATCCGCTGTAATACAACTTCTGAGCGAAAAACCGCGCCTTCCTTCCTTCCTTCCTTCCTTTCTTTGTGTACTTAGCGTACTTTGCGGTATGCGCTGCGCGCACGCTTCGCTAACGTTTCTCTTATACAGAATTGGGATAAGACTCAGAACTTACCTGTAGTTGGCTAGTACTATTTAGTTTAATAAAACTATCAAAAGCATACCAAGCCAACACATACCAAGGAATAATTTCCAGTTGCAAACCCTTAACCATAACTTGTCTCACAGCCAAGATACTCAATCCTAGAGGAAAAAGAAAGCGCAAATCAACTTCACCACTTGTCGCCTGCTCAAATCGTTTATTTAAGTTGACGATTGTGCTTTTCATATCTTCTGCTGCTTCCGAGTTACCCTCAGTAATGTCAGCAAAAGTCACCCCTAAATCTAGTAATGTAGTCAGCACATTTTCCAAGGTGGTATCTTGACCATCATGGTTGATGATTATACTACCGTGACTAATATTGGTTCGTACCTGATTTATATAAGATTGCGCCTTGAGGACATTAGCAATGCGTTGTATTTCTTTAGGATGACGATGAGCTTGAGAAATTCTCAACCTTAGTCTTCCGGGAGTATCACTAATGATTTTAGTCGATATAGGTTTAGGTGTGGTTTTGAAGCTGGCTTGATCAATAACTTTGGCTATCTTTGTCAGATTGCCATGACTATTTGTTAACACACAGTAGCCCTCCCTAATTATATTTTTGCTCGTAGTCAGGACTTTAGTCCTCTCATGACTTACGCTAGATGAGCAAATAATCAACCACAAATGAGGGCGTTTCTGAAACCAAGTATGAATGTCTCTACAGGGGTTTTGACATCATCAACAATCCTGTTCATACTGCAAATCAGCAACGCCCAAATGAGAATTTCACAAAATTCCAGCGTTAGTCTTGTTTAATTTGAGGACTAAAGTCCTCACTACAAACTGCTAAACACCATGTTCAACTGTGTTGTCAGCAGATGCTTCAAATTCTGGTGTTTCTCTATCTTCAGCAATTTCAGCTTTGGCTTCGGCAATAATGTCTTCCCAGGTTTCGCCCATTTCTGCAAATGCACCTCGGCTTTTTTCGTAGGCGACCATTCCACCTTTGACTAGTGACTTGGCTATGGGTTTACCAATTCCCGCGACTACAGGAATGAGAACTGGTGCTAATAGTACAGCCCCTATGCCGGCGATGATTCCAGGAGCGCCAGCATCTTCAACAAAATCAGTAATTTTAGGTGCCATAATTAATTAACTCTATTAGATGTAAGTAAGCTTTTTAGCGTAATCTATTTCAGATTATGATCTCATCTTTCTGATGGTAGAATTTAATTTGACGCAGGTTTCAACATAGGGCGTAAACCGTTTACTCCGGCAATGATGGTAGAACCATTGTTGATTACAGTCGCTGCTAAAGGGTTAAGACCAAATAAAACCGCGATCGCCATTGCTGCTAAGTTAGGAATAACCACAATGTTGGTGTTTTGCTGTATTAGTTGCTTTGTGTGACGCGCGATCGCGATCGCCTGTAGTAAACTATGTAAATCATTCTGCATTAACACCACGTCTGCTGTCTCACGGGCAATTTCGGAACCATCACCAAAGGACACTGACACATCAGCGTAGGCTAAAGCTGGCGAATCATTAATCCCATCACCGACAAATGCCACTGTCTTACCTTGTTCATGCAGTTGACTGACAATTGCGGCTTTTTCTGCGGGAAAAGCTTCGGCGTGAGTATGAGTTGGGGGAATACCTAAATCAGCAGCTACAGCATCAGCTGTGCGCCTGTTATCTCCGGTGAGCAGATGCACTTCCACGCCTTCAACTGTCAACAAGCTGTTAATTACTTCTCGACTTTCTGGGCGCAAAACATCGCTATATTTAATAATACCTTGGAGTTGACCGTTGCTCGCGACATAAATCACCGAACTTGTTGATTTTTGTGTTCCATTCAGCGATTCCAGATTAATGCCTTGCTGACGCAAAAAGCGATCGCTACCTACATAAACAATCTCGCCCTCAATCTCGGCTTGAACCCCTAAACCAAGTTCATAGTTCCACTGACTGCGGCTAGGAATTTCCACTTCCTGGGCTTGGGCGTAGCGAATTATCGCCTCGGCGACTGGGTGTGTCAAACGCTGTTCCGCCGCCGCCGCTAGTGCTAAAACTCGCAAGTTGGAAAGGTGGGGATTCCGACTTTCTACATCAATTACAGTGACTTCGCCCTTTGTGAGCGTGCCTGTTTTATCAAAAACAATGGTATCAACTGCTGCTAGTTGTTCTAAAGCTCTACCACTACGAATGAGAATACCTTGGCGGGCGGCGTAAGAAAGTGCAGCTAAAACTGATGTGGGAATAGATACGCGAATCCCTGTACATAAATCCAGGGCGAGAATGCTGGCTACTCTGGCTGGGTTGCGTGTTACGGCAAATACTGCCCCACCCATTAACAATGTTGGCATTACCGCTTGTTCCGCAATTTTAATCGCCTGGTTTTCCATGCGGGTATCATGGACTGGGGCGGCTTGGATTAACTGAATACTCTGTCCAGCACGAGTGTTATTACCTACCCGCTCTGCTAAAATATAAACTCGTCCTTCCCGGACTAAAGTGGAAGCAAAAACAGCTTGTCCTTGATTTTTTAAGACTGGTATAGACTCGCCTGTGAGTTTCTGTTCATCAAATAAGGCTTTACCCCGGAGGATTTTGCCATCAATGGGGACTTGTTCACCAGGATAGACAATGACTATATCGCCTCTTTGCACATCTTGGATGGGAATTTGCAGCTTTTCCCCATTGCGTTCTACCCAGGCAAATTGTCCCAGAGAATTGAGTAAATCCAGGGTTTGCATTTGCGAAGATCGGGCAGTGCGATCGCGGATATTTTCCCCAATTTCAATTAAACTCAACATCAGGGCTGGTGTGAGAAATCGACCTTGGAATGTGGTGATGGCGATCGCGACCAAATCCAAAAAATCAATATTCAGTTTTCGCTGTGTGACAATCCCTGACAGCGCTCTTTGAAACACGGGAAATGTCGCTATGGCAATGCTTCCCACTACCATCATTGGCGGTATGGGTAATCCTAAACCCCCTTGTAGGACAGCTAAACCGGTAGCCACCACAGAAAACTGCATCCCCGGCCAAGAATCACTTTTTGCTAGTGCAGACGATGGCTTTTGAGCATCTGTGATCACTATTCCGGCTTGACTCGCCGCAAATATTAAACAGCTTAAACGCGATCGCATTTTGGTATCGGTAACTGCACCCGATTGATAATTAACCAGCAGTGAAGCCGCCGCAGACTTGATCCTCACATCTGTAACTAAAGGATCTGATCTCAGTAAAGTTTGCAGACGCTCGGCATAATCTGCATCATAGCGTAACCGAGGCACGCGTAACCGCACTCTTCCCCGAATTGCATGTATAACACTGAAGGAAACTTTGGGAATCTGCCTGTGGAAGTGTCTATTAGTTTTCACTACCTCTACAGTCTTTTCATACTGTGGCGCTAAAGGAACTTCTCCATTTTTTTCCTCTACAGTCTCTTGAAATGTTTCCACTGAAGGCGAAGCTATTTGAACGGTAACTTGTGTCATTCCTTCTCACTTAAGGTTGATCAACTTATTAGACATCTGGGAAAAATTAAATGTGCTTTTTCTAGAACCCTTGTAGAGACGTTCCATGAAATGTCTCTACTTTTTCACCAGATG
Organism: Nodularia sp. (in: cyanobacteria); assembly: GCA_007692755.1. Taxonomy (GTDB): domain Bacteria; phylum Cyanobacteriota; class Cyanobacteriia; order Cyanobacteriales; family Nostocaceae; genus Nodularia. Next base: position 53,839 of record REBL01000256.1, read on the forward strand.
TCTATTGATTAACGGTGAAATTAGGTAGCTGATTGCAGATTCGCGCTGATGTGATATTTTTAGGTTTTTTATTGGCATCTATAACGATAATTTCGCCATATAATCCAGAGAAAAAGACATCCCTGGACATTTCATATCAGCCCATAAGCGGGATACATTTTGGTGAATAACTTCAGTTGATTGACTAGAAACTTGGACATGAGTTTCCCCAGCCAATTCCATCAGACTCACCCAATGAGTTACAGCTACTGTAACAGGTTGATAGGCGATCGCAATTGATGCAGCATCATAATTTACCCGCACGTTCACCACTTGGGGATCTGCCTTCAATAACCTTTCCAGTCGCCGCCCATAGGCGCTATCTTGAGCGAGTCGAGGTAAATGAAACCTGATTCTTCCAGGTATGGCATGAACCACAGTATATGCAAAGTTAGAATCATCAGATAACGGCGTTGCCAGAGATGGGGCAGCTTTTACTACATCTGAGCGCGGAAATTTGGGTTCCAGATAGTCAATTACCCTACGAGTGGCATCTGCGGTAATCATATACACTGGAATCGCTGCCAAACCACTGATGCCCAATCCTCCCGTCACCGCCAACCCTGTCATCAAGGGAATAAACGAAATAGATTGCTCTTGCCAAAAATCAGCAGATTTCCAGGCTGCGAAGGCATCTACATTGCTAACTGGGATTTGTTCAATGTCGAACTCTTGAAGTATGCCCAACATTTGCGGTATTGACAGTAAATTGTCATCAAATGTGACTACCAGACTACCTGTTTGCTGATTGACACAAACTGCTCTCACTCCTTTGTACTGCCGTAAATCTTGGGATATAATCTCTAGTCTTGGGTGAAAACTAGCGTCAGTAGCGCGGATGCGGATGCGCCCGTTCATTGCATGAACAATTTGTAATCCGCCAGAGGAAACTTCCACTTGTGGCTGTGCAACTTCTGGGCTGGTATTTTGATTCACATTGACTTCATCAGTGTGAAGTTGCGGTTTCCACCCGCGACTACTGTTATTTCTGTCCATCTAATCAATAAGATACACCAAGGCTAAGGTTAACAATAGGTTAAATATAACCATAGACTTCAGTGTCCAGTCTCTTCCTTGAGAGATATCTTAATTTATGTATGATTAATTACAGTTTTCTGGTATTCATCCTCACTCATCATGTCAAAAGAGTTCTCAACACGGTCTACAAACAGCACACCATCGAGATGATCATACTCGTGTTGAAAGATCCGAGCCACAAAATCAGTTAATTTTTGCTTTTGTAACTGGCCGTGGCGGTCAGTATACGCAACCTCAACGGCTTGATATCTTGGCACTAAACCTCTAATACCAGGAACACTTAGACAACCTTCCCAACCTTGAACAATTTCAGTAGAATGAGCAATTATTCTGGGATTGATCATGGCAGTAGGCTCCATCACCGGAGCGTGAGGATACCTCAGATTAGGACGGGAAGCGACAATAAATAAACGACAGGATGCGGCTACTTGAGGTGCAGCAATGCCCACACCATTAGCCTGGGCAACTGTTACAATTAAGTCGTCAATTAGCTTTTGAATGTATTCATCTTGAGTATTATCAACCCAAGTTGCTTTTTGGCGCAGTATAGGAGCGCCCAATTGCATGATTGCCATTAATTCCGGCATGATCAGGAACTTAACCTTGTGTTCGTGCGGGTAAAGGTGCAGGACTAACTGCTACTGATATAACTTGCCCATTGCGTTCCACTTGTATTTGTAAAGGGATACCAATTTGGCTTTTTTCTACCAGTTTTTGTACTTCTTCAATTTTAGTCACCGGTTGGTTATTAATCCTTTGAATCAAATCACCAGATTTTAGTCCAGCCACAGATGCGGGAGAGCGAGGTACAATATCAACCAATAAAACACCCTCATCAGCTGTGAAATTCAGGCGATTGCGTGAATCTTTATTGATTGTTGCTTTCACTTCTGGGGTCAAGGTGATCATTTGAATACCTAAGTAAGGATGATCGACCCTACCTTTAGTAATTAATTCCTGAGAAATTCTTTGTACAGTGTTAATGGGAATGGCAAACCCTAACCCTTGAGCGCCTTGAATAATTGCTGTGTTCATCCCAATTACCTGACCACGGGAATTGAGTAATGGCCCGCCAGAGTTACCAGGGTTAATAGCTGCATCCGTTTGAATATAATCGACGCGCTTGTCACTCACCCCAATTTCACTACTAGAACGCCCCGTAGCGCTGAGTATCCCAGAGGTAACGGTATTATTCAACCCTAATGGATTACCAATGGCAATTACCGCTTCTCCTGGTTGCAAGGTATCAGAGTCACCGATGGATAAAATTGGCAGATTATTCGCTTCGATTTCAATTAAAGCTACATCTGTCACCGGGTCTTCACCCAACACTATACCATCAAAAGTCCTGCCATCCTTGAGGGTAACAGTTACAGAATCAGCACCGTCTACAACATGGGAATTAGTCAAAATTTGACCAGAGGAATTAATAATAAATCCAGAGCCGCTACCCCGCTCTATTCGCTCTGTAGGCTGTGATAGTCCTGAATTACCACCAAACCGCCGCAGAAATGGACTGGTTGGGACGTTGCGAGATTGTACTGTTCTGGACGCATCAATCCGAACTACGGCATCTCCGACTTTTTGTACAACTGCGACGACAAAGTTAGGATCTGTACTAGATGAGGCGGTAATTGCTGGGGGAGTCAGAGCCGGACTGTTATTATTTGTATTTTGAGTCGCAACCTGAGACTGAGGATCATTTCCTTGATTCTCAAAGGTTCTGGCTGATAGAAACGAGCAGCCGCCAAGGGACACCACGGCTACCCCACTCAGTAGCATCAACTTGATTATACGGTTTGATTCTCTCCAGTGGGGCAAACCCCAGGCATCAATTTTTGGGACTTTCAAGTTATGCTCTGTTTTTTTCATGTGTCTTTGCTTCTCCGTGCTAGTCAGTGGGTGATAGGATATTGCCTACCGGGTCTGTCCTGTGAATGATGACAATTCCAAAGCTTGTTTCAGGTCTAGAACTTATAAATACTAAATTAGTGCCTTCTGACATCTTCTATTGTGACGATTAGTAGCAAAGGTGGTAAATAATGGAAATGCCCATTGACAATCTGTGGAATCAGGTGCTAGAGCGCTTACAGTTAGAATTATCCCGTCCCACCTTTGAAACTTGGATAAAAACTGCTAAGGCTGAACGATTAGAAAATAATTGCTTGGTCATCATTACTCCTAATCCTTTTGCTCGTAATTGGTTACAAAAATATTACATCAACAGCATTGCTAATGTAGTCCAAGATATTTTGGGTCATCCCGTGGAAATTTACATTACAGTGGCTCAGGGTGCTGAAGTGACTGATTTGGGGGAACAGGAAGTTACTTGGAAATTACCTAGCCAAAGTATAACTGCTGAAACTTTTCCTCAAACAAAGAAAACCACTACAAGCTTAAATTCTAAATATGTATTTTCGCGATTTGTCGTTGGTGCTAACAATCGGATGGCTCACGCCGCTTCTTTAGCTGTTGCAGAATCGCCGGGGAGAGAGTTTAATCCCTTATTTTTATGCGGTGGTGTCGGCTTGGGAAAAACTCATCTTATGCAAGCGATTGGTCATTATCGCTCTCAGATTTGCCCTGATTCTAAAATATTTTATGTCTCCACAGAACAATTTACTAACGACTTAATTACAGCTATTCGCAATGATAGTATGCAAAGTTTCCGGGAGCATTACCGGGCGGCTGATGTGTTGTTAGTCGATGATATTCAGTTTATTGAGGGTAAGGAATATACCCAAGAAGAATTTTTTCATACTTTTAATACGTTACATGAAGCTGGCAGGCAAGTTGTGATAGCTTCAGACCGTCCGCCTAACCACATTCCTCAGCTGCAAGAACGTCTGTGTTCTAGATTTTCTATGGGACTAATTGCTGATGTGCAAACTCCAAATTTAGAAACTAGAATGGCAATTCTCCAGAAAAAGGCTGAATACGAAAATATTCGCCTCCCCAGGGATGTAATTGAGTATATTGCTTCTAATTATACGAATAATATTCGCGAGTTGGAAGGAGCTTTAATTCGGGCGCTAGCTTATATTTCTATTTGGGGTTTACCGATGACGGTGGAGAACATTACACCAGTTTTGGAAAGAGAAAGTCAGAAAGTAGCTGCTACCCCAGGTGTGATTTTATCAGTTATTAGTGATAATTTTGCCATATCAATTGAAGACCTAAAAAGTAACTCCCGGCGAAGAGAGATTAGTTGGGCGCGTCAAATAGGAATGTATCTCATGCGCCAGCACACTGGTCTGAGTTTGCCGAGAATTGGTGATGAGTTCGGTGGTAAAGACCATACAACGGTGATTTATAGTTGTGATAAGATTGCCCAACTTCGAGAAAGCGATCGCGGTTTAGCACAAACCCTTCGTGAATTGAGCGATCGCATCAATATGAATAGCAGACAACAGCGCCAGTAAATTACTTCCGGTTTGTGGAGCTAGCTTTTGTGTAAAAATCCTCTGTCAAGCAAAAAATTGTTTTCCACAGCTATCACTGCCATAATTGTTGAGCAGTTCATACAGAATATTAAGGAAAGTATAAAAACTGATTAAATTTAAATTCATCTGTGGAAAAATAATCATTTTCTGGGGAAAACTTCGTGAAATAGCATCAGACTGTGGAAAACTCTCCTAGTTTTTCCACAAGTTTTCCACAGATTCTAACTTGCTCAACCATCCTTTGAACTGACCTTTGGGGAGTTTTCCACAATTCATATCAATATTTATGATTTGATAGAACAAGAAACAACCCACAGACACAATTGATTGTGTCTCTACCTACTGTCTTATGAAATTAGTTTGCACCCAAAGCGATCTTAGTACAAACCTCTCACTTGTCAGCCGTGCAGTCCCATCACGCCCAACTCATCCAGTACTGGCTAATGTGTTACTACAAGCAGATGCTCAAACTAACCAAGTTAGCTTAACTGCCTTTGATTTGAGTTTGGGTATTCGTACCAGCTTTAATGCTGAGGTATTAGAAGGCGGCGCGATCGCTCTCCCAGCTAAACTACTTGTAGACATCACCTCACGTCTTCAAGAAGGAGAAGTAACTCTAGACGATGAATCAGCCCTAGAATCCGAAACAGCCACAGGGGAAGGTTTAATTGTCACCCTGACACCGAAGAGTGGACATTATCAAGTCCGCGCCATGAGCGCTGAAGAATTTCCCGAACTCCCCATAATTGAAAATGCTGCACCAATTCAATTAACTACAGCCGCATTAATTGAAGGATTACGCGGTTCATTATTTGCAACCAGTGGCGATGAAACCAAGCAAGTTCTGACGGGAGTGCATTTAACAGTGAAGCAAGACACCCTAGAATTTGCCGCTACCGATGGACACCGCCTAGCAGTAGTGGAAACAACTAACGAGCGTCCTCTGAGCGATAGTAACCAACTAGAGGTGACAGTCCCAGCCAGAGCCTTACGGGAACTACAACGGATGTTAGCTCATAATGCTGCCTCCGATGAAGCGATCGCCTTATACTTAGATCAAGGTCAAGTTGTATTTGCATGGCAAAATCAACGCTTAACCAGTCGTACCTTAGATGGTCAATATCCTGCTTATCGCCAACTAATTCCCCGCCAATTTGAGCGCCAATTGACAATCGAGCGCAAACAATTGATCAGCACTTTGGAGCGCATTGCTGTCCTAGCCGACCAAAAGAATAATATTGTCAAAGTTAGCATTAACAGCGCCGCCCAGGAAATTACCTTGTCCTGTGAAGCTCAAGATGTGGGTAGCGGTAGAGAGTCCATCCCGGCACAAATATCTGGGGAAGATATAGAAATTGCTTTTAACATTAAATATTTAATGGAAGGGTTGAAAGAGTTACCATCTTCAGAAATTCAAATCCACCTCAATCAAGCCCTGACTCCAGTAATTTTTACGCCCTTGGGCGGTTTGAAAATGACCTATTTAGCTATGCCTGTACAACTTAGAAACTAGCATTAATGTGACAAAGAGGAATTTCAATCCAAAATTCTGTACCTATATTTGGTTGAGAATTACATTTAAAAATACCGTGGTGCTTATCCACCACAATTTGGTAACTAATTGATAACCCCAAACCAGTACCTTTTCCTACAGGCTTAGTGGTAAAGAATGGGTCAAATACTCTTTGTTGCACAGATGCGGGGATTCCTTCGCCATTATCGGTAATGCGAATCACCACAGTTTTAACTTGGTGAGCAAATTCGCTCACAGCAGTATGGATGGTAATTTGACCGATATGAGGCGTTGATTGAGACTTTTTGGGATGTTCTAAAGCATCAATGGCATTGCTTAAAACATTCATAAATACTTGATTAATTTGTCCGGCGTAGCACTCTACCAGTGGCAAATCGCCGTATTCTTTGATGATCTGAATATTGGGAACTTCCGGTAATGCTTTCAACCGATGCTGTAAAATTAGTAGAGTGCTATCAATGCCCTCGTGAATATTCACAGCTTTCTTTTCTGCCTCATCCAGGCGAGAGAAATTTCGTAAAGACAAGACAATCTGACGGATGCGATCAACCCCGATTTTCATCGAAGATAAAGTTTTGGGTAAATCCTCGGTGACAAATTCCAAGTCTATCTCTTGGGCCCGATTAATAATTTCCTGACTGGGGTGAGTGCAGTGCTGCTGATAGAGTTCTAATACACTAGCTAATTCCCCAGCATATTTACTGATATGAGCTAAATTACCATAGATAAAATTCACTGGGTTGTTGATTTCGTGAGCAACACCAGCAACCAATTGACCCAAACTAGACATTTTTTCAGTCTGAATCAGTTGGGTTTGAGTTTGTTGTAAATTTCGCATCGCTTGCACGAGCTGATCTGCCTGTTCTTGGCTCTGCTTAAGCAATTCAGCTTGTTGGAGTGCTACCCCAAGTTGCAACGCAATTTGAGCCAGAAACTGAATTTCGGAAGACTCCCAGTGGCGGGGTGCAGAATTTTGATAAGCTGCTAGTAAGCCCCAAAGTTTTTGCCCAATAAAAATTGGCGCGATCGCATAAGCTTTAGCCTGAAGTTGTTCCAAAAATGCAATATGACATTCAGCGTGGCCGGCTTGATAAATATCATCCACGGACAAGGTTTCATTGTGGCGATATCGCCCACCCTCAGTTTCTTGCAAAAAGGAATCTTGCCAAACTGTATTGACATCAATAGTTACCAGCTTCATCCAGCCCTCACCGACAAACTCAGCGATAAACTCACCACTCCAATCTGGGTGAAAGCGGTAGACAGCCACGCGATCTGCTTGCAAGGATTTGCAAATTTCCTGAGTCGTAGTCTGAAAAATGGCTGTAAGATCCAGAGATTCCCGGATTTTGGCGACAACTTCAAACAATACCCGTTGTTGTTCAGATGTCCGTTGCAGTTCCAGAGTCCGCTTTTGCACTTGATGTTCTAAGTTGGCATTGAAGGCTTGTACCTGTTGGTATAGTTCATGCTGTTGAATTGGCGATGCAAAAACATTACCAATGTCTCCAGCTAGTTCAATCTCTGCCAGCGTCCATGTCTGAGCTTGTGCCTTTTTATATTCTCGCCAAACGTCAAAAGACATACGGGGATATACTTGTCTTTTATCGAAGTCAAATTGGCCAGCCCACAGGGTCTCTGTATCTATTTCGTTGCGGAAAATACTTAAATACCCTACTAACTGCTGACGATATAACAGTGGAATCATCAAGACGCTGCGAATTTGAGTTGGTTGAAAAGCCGCTTGCAAACTTCGTAATTGGGGAACTTTATATATGTCTGAAATTGCCCAAACATCGTATTTACCAGACTTATAATGTTCCTGCCAGACACTGTACTGCTCCATATGTGGATATATACTGTGTGCTGGGATCAGAGGTTGTTGTCCATAAGTATAAACTTGGATACGATCGCTGACAGGCATTAAGCATTCTGTGAAACTGGCAACTTGGTCATTTTGGAAATTAAAAGCTTGATCCTTCATACAAAGTCTACCACCACAGCCATTAAAAGCCGCCACAGCTGCTTCTAAAGCTGGCTGTAATACAATTGTGGGTAGTGAATGCAGGAGAGTAGAAATACGGTTAATAATCGTTTCCCGTTCGGCTTTTTCACGAGCTTGAGTTAAAAGGTTACTTTGAGCGATCGCGATTGATAGCTGATCTACTACCATCTGTACGGCTGTCAATTCATCTTCTGAAATAGCCCGTGACTCAGAATTATGAGAAGCCAATAGCCCCCAAAGTTTCTCTTGATAGAAAATAGGTGCTACTAAAGAAGACTTGACTCCCATTGCCGTTAAGTATTCCACATGGCAGGGGTCTACAGGGCGATAACGGATATCCTCTGCTAAACTTTCACCATTGTCCAACTCTTGTAGGGGACTTTGACCAATCTCTTGGGTTTCCACATTCACAACAGAACGCACCTTTGATTGAATAAATAACTCACGGGCATGGAGTGGAATGTCATCAGCTGGAAAATTTAGCCCCAACAATGACGGTAATCGGTTCTCATGAATCGACTCAGCGATCACTTTACCACTGCCATCGGCATGAAATTTATATATCATTACTCGGTCAGTTTCTAGTAATGAACAGACCTCCGCCGTTGTCGCTGTAATAATTTCTTCTAGTTCTAAGGTTTGGCGGATACGATTTGTAATGCGGCGTAGCAGACTTTCTTGATCAATATTTCCCCGCAAATTTGGTTTAGTGATATCTGACATTACTTTTAATTAAAACAAAATTACAAAAATTAATAATGAGGCAAGCATAAGGATAAAAATATTCTGTAATTTATTTAATAGTTTTGTCCACAGTATAAGTACGGGCAGAATATTTCTCAAGATAATTTAGATATTGAATAAATAGTTACAATTTATTGGTAAAACAAATTTATTGCTAATAAAAACTATAGGACTCATATTTGATTTATGAAACACAAGTAGGGTGTGTTATCGAGGAGAGTACGGCACCAAGACCTGTAAGACGGTGCGTGAGGCTAAAGCCATAACACACCCTACATATACTTAGATTTTTTCAATAATCAAATCGGATTCCTATATTTGATTTTTGTTGGCGTAGCCTGCACTTTGCGCTTACAGATACTTAGGGTGTGTAAACGCAGCGTAACGCACCCTGACAATAGATTTTTTTCATAAATCAAACCCAATTTCTCTAGTTTATGATAAAACTTTGCCTAAAACAACAATATCACATTCACAGCATCAGTAGATAATTAAGGTCAAAAGTAGAGATTTTCGGCTTACTTAGTCTCTACTTTTGACTATTTATCTGTGCATTAACCTATCAGCAAAATTAAACTTTTACAATGTCAGTAAAGCGAATTTTCAGATAGTCTTCTTCCATCTTGGCTCCCCCTGGTTGTAGTGCTGCCAAAGCTTGAGGCAATACTAAATTACGGCGGTGGTTGCCAATAGTAATATTTAATTCATCCCCATTTTTACTCAGTTGAATTTGGTTTTTGGGAATCCCCGGCAAGTAAATTTCCAAGCTATATTGCTTATCTACTTGCACAACTCTCATAGTTGTTTCTTTGTAATATATCTGCGTCGGGTCTTCGTCTTTGTAGAGAGTTTCTTTCAGACGTTCTAAGGCGGCTAAACCGCACATTTCTTCAGAAAAAAGCGGCACTTCTTTTACAGGTAGAGGCAGAAAGTTATCATGTATTTCCTGGCGATATTGCTCCTGGGTTTCCTTCCAACGTTGGAAAAATGGGTCTTGAACTTCTTGGGGAATAATGCGATTGGCAATTACTAAGTCTGTGGCTACATTATATAAACTCAGATAAGCATGGGCGCGGAGAGATTCTTTCAGCACCATTTTTTCGGGATTAGTGACCAGACGCACTGAAGTTTGAGTATTATCAGTTAATACTTTTTCCAGAGCTTCAATTTGCTCATAAAACTCATAAGGTGCATCCATCACCTCTCTATCTGGGAGAGAAAAACCAGCAATTGGTTTAAAGAAAGGTTCCACCAAAGGTCTCAGCGCCACGGAGATATTTTGAAATGGCTTGTAAAAACGGCGCATATACCAGCCACCGACTTCAGGTAAACTCAGCAGGCGTAATGCTGTACCAGTAGGGGCTGAGTCGATAATCAACACATCAAACTCGCCTTCATCGTAGTGGCGTTTCATCCTGACTAAACCGAAAATCTCATCCATGCCTGGTAAGATGGCTAATTCTTCGGCTTGCACCCCTTCTAAACCCCTGGCTTGTAAAACTTGAGTAATGTAACGCTTTACAGCCCCCCAGTTGCCCTCTAGTTCTTGCAGCGCATCGAGTTCTGCGCCCCACAAATTCGAGCGAATTTCTCGCGGTGCGTGTTCCATTTCTAAGTCGAAACTGTCTGCCAAAGAGTGGGCGGGATCTGTACTCAAAACCAGTGTGCGGTAGCCTAGTTCTGCACAACGGAGTCCAGTGGCCGCAGCAACGGAGGTTTTGCCTACGCCGCCTTTGCCTGTCATCAAAATTACACGCATGGATGATTAAGTCCTGTCTCTGGATTATTTACATTTATTTACATTATGAACTGTTTGCAGAAAATAAATGCTCTTAAAACAGACCAGGGGGCAGGGGGGGATAATTACCCTGAACAGTTCAATATGTTTATTTGGCAATTAACATGGCAATTGCCTTGATTAACTCGTCGGGTTCCATGGGTTTGGAAATATGCTGTTGAAATCCGGCTTGGAGTGCTTGTTGTTGGTTCATTTCACCCGCATAAGCGGAGAGGGCGATCGCGGGGATAGTTCCTCCCTCTGAGGGTGAGTATTTTCTAATGTGCCGGATCAGAGAATAGCCATCCATTTCTGGCATCCCGATATCAGACAACAGCAAATCCGGGATAGATTGATTTAAGAGGGTCAATGCCTGTAATGCGGAAGCGGCTGTCGTCACTTGTGCGCCAGCTTGGATGAGGATGAATTCTACCAACTCTCGCATATCTGGGTCATCATCTACAACCAATATTTGCATACCTGTGAGGTTGATCACAGTTTCTAAATAACTATGATCAGCAGATAGCTCCTGTTCAACAAAGTTTAACGGCAACCTGACAGTGAATGTTGTCCCTAAATTCTGCCCTGGACTATCTGCGTGAACCGTTCCTCCATGCAGTTCCGTTAAATTGCGGACAATAGCCAGCCCCAATCCTAATCCACCGAATTTTCTGGTGGTTGCGCCATCTTCTTGGCGGAAGTATTCAAACACATAAGGTAAAAACTCTGGAGTGATACCTTTGCCAGTGTCTTTGACTTGAATTTGAGCATACATCCCCACCTGTTCTAATAGCACTTCAACTCGTCCGCCCGATGGTGTGAACTTGACGGCGTTAGAGACTAAGTTCCAGACAACCTGTTGTAAGCGGTTGCTATCGCCGGCAACAGTTCCAGAAGGTAGGTTGAGTTGGGTGTGGATGTGTATATTCTTGACTTCTGCTGCCAGTTGTACTGTTTCTAGGGCGGCTTTAATGGTTGCAGCTAAGTTAACTGGCGCGACGTTTAACGTAATTTTGCCTTGGAGGATGCGTGAAACATCTAATAAGTCTTCAATTAATTGCGCTTGCAATTTGGCATTGCGTTCGATAGTTTCTAAAGCCTGTGCTGTTTTGGCGACATCTAAGCGCTTCGTTCGCAGGATTTTTGTCCAACCCAGAATGGGATTGAGAGGCGATCGCAATTCGTGGGAAAGCACGGCCAAAAACTCATCTTTGATGCGGTTCGCTTGTTCCGCCTCGGCTCTAGCTTGGCGTTCTGCTTCATACAATTGAGAGCGGGCAATTGCTTGAGCGCATTGACGGCATAATGCCAAAATAAATTCGCGGTCATCCTGAGTTAGTTGCTTAAATTCTCGAAAATTCAACGACATTCCGCCCACAGATTTGCCCTCAGTTACAAGGGGAAGCGATATCCATGATTTGAAATCGTATTGGTCATAAACTTTAGCTAGGTGAGGATAACGAGCAATTCTCTCGGCTGAGGTTTCTAGCCATACAGGTTCTTCGGTTCTGATGGCTTCTGCTAAGGGGGTAGCAGAGTGAAGGGAAAATTTTCGCCAGGATTCAATTAAATCAGCATTAAAACCCACAGCTTTGACTATTTCTAATTCTTTTCTATCTTTGCTCACCAACACTACCATTGCCGAACTCGCTGCCAAAACAGCCATACTTTGTTCGACAATTACCTCTGCAACTTGCAAGGGTGTGAGAGATTCTGAGAGGGCTACTGTGACGGTTTGCAGCCTAGCAGTAAGGTCTGCGGCTTTTTCGGCGGCTTGCCTTGCTTGCTGTGCTTCTTGATAAAGTCCAGCATTATCAATGGCGTTTGCCGAGCGCCGAGCTAAATCTTCAGCCAAAGTCAAATCAGTCTTGCTGTAGTGGCGATGAGACTTGGTGAAGATGAAGGAAATACTGCCAAAAACTCGATTCCGTGATTTTAAGGGCGCAATAATGCCCGATTTTAAGCTCAGTCCGCGTAAGAGTTCCAAGTATTGAGGATTTTGAATAGTCGCTACTAACTGCTCATCTGTAATTTTTTCTATAATTTGACTTTGCCCAGTTTTCATTACCTGAGAAATGCCATAGCCATCATCCAAATACCTGGGATAGCTTTGCATCGCTTCCCATGCTAAACCCACTTTTTCCGCATCAGCATGAGCAACAGCAACACGGCTAATGGTGTGATCATCATTGAGTAAATCCACACAACACCAGTCGGCAAAGTCGGGTACAACTAAATTAGCCACACTCTGAAGCGTTTGTTCATAATCTAAGGAAGATGCCAGCACAGCACTGATTTCTGCTAAAAAAGCCGATTGTTGGTGTGCCATTTCTGCGGCTGTCCGGGCTGCTTGTTCCCGCGCCAGTTGAACTCGTTCTTCTTCAGATTGTTTGCGTTCGGTAATGTCGATTAATGTTCCCGAAATTCCCAGGATTGTACCATCGTCTTCTAAGTTCAAGCGGGCTAATACCTCAATCCAACGCCACTCGCCAGTTTTTGTGAGGTAACGAATCTCATGATGGCAGTCATCTTTTTCTTTTTGCCTTTGCATTAAAGATTCAAACAGTTCTAAATTATGCTGCCGATCATCGGGATGTACGTAGGTTAAAAAATTAGTCCCGATACTTTCATTAACTGAAAATCCGGTAATTTCCGTCCAAGCCGGGTTGAGAAATGTCCATAGCCCTACAGCATCGATTTGGAAGATCACTTCTTTGACATTATTCACGACTGAGCGGTAACGTTGCTCTGTTTTCCGGAGCGCTTCTTCAGCTTGTTTGCGCTCGGTGATGTCGTGCATGACTACCACTGCACCCTGGTTTTCTCCATGCAAATCGACAATTGCTTGACCGTTGGCGGTGAGGATGCGTGTTACTCCTTCCTTGGGCATAATGATCATTTCGGCATTATCCACCTGTTGCCCTTGCAATGCCCGAAATAAGGGAACTTCGGCTGCGTTCATCAGAGTTTTGCCATCTGGCAGATACAAATCATAATATTCTGCCCATTGTTCCGGAAACAGCGGTTTTTCTGACAATCCATGAAATGCTTGCGCTGTTTTATTAAATAACTGTAATTTTCCCTTTGCATCGCAGGCGACAATGCCGGCTTGAACGTTATCCAACAAGGCTGTGAGAAAATCTTGTTTTTGGCGCAGCGTTATTTCTAATTCTTTTCGTTCTGTAATATTGAGGAAATATGCCAATAGACCATCAAAAGTAGGACACAACCGCACCTTAAACCATCGATTTAATGCCGGATAAAATTCCTCAAATTCAACGGGTATTTGAGCAACAATTACTTGATGACACTGTTGATAAAACTGAGTTGTCGTCTCGACAGGAAATACATCCCATAAAACTTTACTACATAAATCGTCTGTGTTGATATTTAACAGCTGTTTTGCTTGATGATTGGCAGAGGTAATATGCCAAGCTGTGTCTATCTCCATAAATGCTTCAGCCATATTGTCCCAAATGACTGTTAGTCGTTGTTCCACAGACTTATGGACTACAGGGAAGGATTCTGAAGCTAATTCAGAAAACTGCCTTGGAGAATTAGATAGTTCTGGATGATCGCTGTTCAGATAAACCTCCTTGATTGACAAGCTGTTGTTCAACAATATATATTATGAAGTTTTTTGTTTGAGCTTGGACAACTGTCATAGCGTTCTCTGAACCATATCACCTTGATTGGCTCCAGGCGATCGCGTCAGCATCTGGCTAGAGAAGGGATTATAGTTTCACCTGCATCTGTGAATTAGAGTAATTTTTTATACTACTGAATAGATGAAAAATGCTGTTTAACTACGTTTAAGGGTGAACAGTGCCAATAATCGATGTGGGAAATAATCAACTTATCCGAGTTTAGTCCTAATTCACTCCAACCGGAGATGGAAATGCGCGGTTTCCACGGGATGGGTGTATTCCAGCTAAGTGTCCACTCTGTTTTGATGGTATCTCCTAAATTTTGAATATCATGTACGTCCATTTGGGGATTTATAAACCATGTCTGGATAAATTTAATCATCTGCTGATAGCGTTTCACACCCCGGAATTTAGTTAATGGATCTTGAAAATAAACGTTTTCGGCGTAAATGCTGTATGTCTGATTTTCCGGAAATCTTTGATAGTCTTGTTTGAGGATTTCAATTATATCCATAAGTTGGTTTGGGTGAGGTATGAGAAGAGATTAAAAACCACAGATGAATAAGGATTTTAATCAATTTTAATCTCGATTTCGTTCCATAAGCGTTCTAACTGACGCTGCCAAGCTGTTAATACTTGTTCTCTAGCTTCTGGGGTTTGATCAATTTCACCCAGTAATCCTTCTGCATAAAAACGTTCTAGATTTTGCATGGTGGCTGCAAGAGATTGTCCTTGCTGTTTTGCTGTCTGGATAATTTGCCGAATGCGACTTTCAATGAGACGATTGAAGACATGATCTAAACCAGCTTCGTATAAAGATATTAGTCGGGCGATCGCACTCGCAAAATCTGCGTTTACCAATGTCTCACTATTGTGTTGATACACTGCCCAAATTACACCATCAAACAAAGCATAGCGGACTTCTTGAGTGTCATCAAAGTTGGCTTCTAAAAACTGTGCTAAAAACGGTTGGGCTTCTTGAATGGGGACAATTGGCAGTAAAATTCGCAACCAAGTATTATCTTCGGAAAGCAGTACCAACAAGCGAAAACTAGAGGTGTCCACTTGCCACGATCCAGGGGCGATCGCTTTCACTTCTGCTGGGTCAAATAATTGTGCTAGCGTACCCGCAATTTCTTCTGGTATCATTGTCTGTTTTGAGTTTCTAGGATCTAGGGTAACGCGTTGGGGTGTGTTGCAGGTAGGCGATGATTGCTTTAAACAAGCGGAACCAGCAGCAAGAGTTATTTGACCACAGATGTAGACGCGTTAGCGGCTTCTCGCAGAGTACACAGATAAATTTGGACTCTAGGCACCAAGACCACAGAAGACGGTGCGTTAGGCTAAAGCCATAACACACCCTACATATACTTAGATTTTTCAATAATCAAATCGGATTCCTATATTAATAAATGATTATTTGATATTTTAGGGGTAAAAAAGTATTTTTTCAGATTTATTCAGCCATTATCTTAAGACTCAATACCTGAGAATATGTCTAATCTAAATGGTTATTAGGCTTGATTTCTTTGTATTTTTCCACTAAAACTAGCAGTAACAGTTCAGCAAAAGACAGCTTAATTGTTTACCAAGTTAATCAACGTGCAAGATATAATCGAGGAGCTAAAATGGCAACTATCAATCTTTCCGAACTAAACGCTTCTGGTTCTGAATTGTTTCAAGATTCTGAAAGTTTTCTCAATGAATTAAAAGATGTAGATTTTATCTCCGGTGGAGACAGTTCCGCAGCTTCTACAGGTGCTAATGTTGCCCCGGCTGTGAGCGATCTCTCAACACTTACTAAGCTAGCGGAGGCATTTGTCGCCACATATGCAATTGGTCATATTACCGTGCTAGCTAAGTCATTCAGTTATGGATACTAATGGCTTTATGTAAGCATAGTAATTTTCAATAATTACTGATCAACTAGATTCCCGATTTCTTCCAGATTTCGGGATTTTAGTCTGATTATATAATTAGGTTTTTAGGGTTTTAAATTAGTTACAAGAATCAAATTATGTGAGCTATAATTCTGAGTTTAAATACTTTTTAACAGACAAACTTATTAATATCTAAATTCCTGCATAAGTGAGACTATAAAATATAGCTAAAAATTACTATAGCATTTTCTATCCTAGTGAGGTAAAAAATTATCAGTCGATTAAATCTATGCGCCTGATGATAGACAAACCTAATTTGGGAATACTCAGTTGAGTAGGTGTGAGGATGGCATAGTGGTAGAAGAAAGAGCATATTGGCTAGCTTGGACGCGAATTTCTGGGGTGGGGCCAGTGTTACTGCGACGGTTACACCAGCATTTCGGCACCCTAGCCACAGCTTGGAATGCTACCAAAGCGCAGTTAGGAGAAGTTGAAGGTTTTGGTTTTCAGACATTAGAGAAAGTAGTGGAACAGCGATCGCGTTTGCAACCAGAACAACTACTGATCGAACACCAGGAAGAAAACCCCCATTTCTGGACACCAGCCGACGCAGATTATCCCCGGTTGTTATTAGAAACTCCCAGTCCACCGCCAATTTTGTACTATCGCGGTGAAGTTGAACTGGTAGAAAATCTGGGACAAAAACCAATGGTGGGAATTGTCGGAACGCGCCGACCTTCAGAATACGGTTTGCGTTGGACGCGTCAGATTAGTACAGCTTTGGCTAAAAATGGCTTTACAGTTGTATCTGGGATGGCGGAGGGAATCGATACAGAAAGCCATCTGGCCACGATGAAAGCCGGAGGAAGAACAATTGCCGTTTTAGGGACTGGTGTTGATGTCATATACCCACCCAAAAATCGCGATTTGTACAAGCAGATTTTGAGTCAAGGGTTAGTCGTGAGCGAATATCGAGCCAAAACCCCACCTGATCGCACTCACTTTCCCCGCCGTAATCGGATTATTGCAGGTTTAAGCCGTGCCGTTTTGGTCATGGAAGCGCCTGTGCGGTCTGGGGCGTTAATTACGGCTTCCTATGCGAATGAATTTGGCAGAGATGTTTATGCCTTACCTGGAAGAATAGATGATTATCCATCTCAAGGCTGTTTAAAATTACTCAATCAAGGTGCTTCTTTTGTTCTTAGGGAATTGGACGAACTGTTAAAAATGCTGGGAGCTATACCAAAAATTGATACAATTGACACTGCGCCAATTCCAGAACAAATCAAGTTACCGGATTTATTACCAGAACTGCAACAAGTCATGGATGCGATCGCTTGTGATGTTTTGTCCTTTGATTATCTTGTCCAAAAAACAGGGATGAATACTGGTTCAGTTTCTAGTGCATTATTACAGTTGGAACTTATGGGTTTAGTGTCGCAACTTCCCGGAATGCGATATCAAAAGTGTTAAACAACAAAAGATGCGGTTTCCTGTGGAAGTTTTCCAGTTTACTACCTTTATTCTTGTACAGACGCGATAAATCGCGTCTGTATTCGGCATCTAGAATACTCGGTGTTCTAGGGAGGGCATTTGACGGCGAACTTGTTCCAGGCGAGAGGGTTTGATTTCTGCGATCGCAATTCCCGGCTTTTCTCCAGCATCAGCTAAAATTACACCCCAAGGGTCAATAATCACAGCGTGTCCGTGGGTGTGGCGCAGGTCGTAGTTATTGCCAGTTTGAGCCGGGGCGATCACGTAGGCAGTATTTTCAATAGCTCTTGCTTGTAATAATACTTGCCAGTGGTCTTTGCCAGTGAAAGCCGTAAATGCAGCCGGGACAAACATCACATCCGCTCCCTTATCTGACAGATGTCGGTACAATTCAGGAAAGCGGACATCGTAGCAAACAGAAAGTCCGATATTACCGAGTTGTTCAGAAAAATGAACTGTGGGCAGTTCCTTACCAGCTACAACAGTGCTAGATTCTCGATAGGTGTTGCCGTCGGGGACGTTAACATCAAATAAATGTACTTTGTAGTAGCGGGCGAGTTCTTCCCCACTTGGGTCAATTAGGATTGTCGTGTTATAAACTTTGCCTGTATCCTCTACAGGAACCGGAAAGCTACCGCCCAAGATGGTGATTTGGTAGCGCTGCGCCATTTTTTTGAGAAATTGGGCAGATTCACGGTAAATCTCCTCTGCTTGTGCCAGTTTGTCTTTCTCTTCTCCCATAAAAGAAAAGTTTTCTGGTAACCCAACTAATTCAGCACCTCGACGCACAGCCAGATCAATTAATTCTTCTGCCTGGACTAAGTTTTTGTGTACATTGGAGACACTGGTCATTTGAATAGCGGCGGCTAAATAAGACTTCATAGATTCAACAAAAAACTGTGATTTTGTCTGGGTTAGATTTTAAAAATATATCGTTAGATGAAGAATTACGGAACTTTGTTAGTATTGGTTCAGTTTTTTGCTAATATCTTCCTTTCTCACTAACAATATGGCAACAACCATTCAACCATTAACTCATAAAAAATGGGCAGGTGCGATAGTTCAACCTGGAAAGGAATTTCCCCTCACCCCATTACCCATTCTCTCTGGTCAAGTACCGGAAGGTTTGCGCGGTACACTCTACCGCAATGGTCCAGCACGTTCTCAAAGTGCTGGTATTAATTTAGCAAACTGGTTTGATGGTGATGGGGCTATTCTAGCGGTTAATTTTACCGATGCCGATGCTACCGGAGTTTATCGTTTTGTGCAAACTGCGGGCTATCAAGCAGAAACCGCAGCCGGAAAATTGCTTTATGGTGGTTATGGCATGATTGCACCGGGTCCAATTTGGAATCGATGGCTGAAACCATTCAAGAATGTTGCTAATACTTCAGTCCTACCTTTACCTGATAAGCTTTTGGCACTTTGGGAAGGTGGTCATCCCCATTCCCTTGACCTCCAGACTTTAGAAACACGGGGTTTGGATAATTTAGATGGTCTGAATCAGAAATTACCCTATTCTGCTCATCCGAAAGTGGATTACCAAACTGGGGAAATTTTTAACTTTGGTGTCAGTCCCGAACTCAATGCAACCTTAAATGTTTATAAAAGTGACTTTACTGGCAAAATTTTTCAAAAAGCCAAATTTAAATTACAAGGTTTTCCATTAATTCATGATTTTGTTTTAGCAGGAAAATATCTCATATTTTTCGTGCCGGCGGTGCGGTCAAATCTTTTCTCTGTGCTTGCAGGTATTAGCTGTTTGGGCGATTCTTTGCAGTGGAAACCAGAATTAGGGACTCAGATTTTAGTATTTGACCGTGAAACCTTAACTTTGGTGAGTCGTGGAGAAACTGAACCTTGGTATCAATGGCATTTTGCCAATGGTTATGTAGATGCTACTGGTGATGTGGTGGTAGATTTCGCTCGTTATCAAGATTTCCAGACAAATCAATATCTGCGAGAAGTAGCTACAGGAAAAACTCACACCCCAGCTAAAAGTACCCTGACGCGAGTTCATCTGCAACCCCAAACTGCTAAAGTGATATCAATTCAGCAACTATTAGACAGAAGTTGTGAATTTCCGAATGTTCCAAAGCCAAATGTCGGCAAAGTTTCCCGTTATACCTATATATCCTTATATCGAGAAGACACAGATATTAGTCAAGAAATAATAGATACGTTTGGACGTTTCGATCACAAAACTGAAACCTTCACTGAAGCTAACTTACCAGAAAATTGCTATCCTTCCGAACCTTTACCTGTGCAAGATGCCCAAAATCCTGCACAAAGTTGGGTTTTAACGGTGGTTTATGATGGTAATTCCCATAGTAGCGAAGTTTGGGTATTTGATAGCGATCGCCTAGATGCAGAACCTGTGTGTCGATTGGGTTTACCTAGTGTGATTCCTCATAGTTTTCACGGTTATTTTCAAACTGCTAATAAACTGTTATGCACCTAGTTTTTTAACCGACTCTAGGCTAGAGAAGGGTTTGAGCCTCTAAATTATATGATTGAGATGCGCTCATATCCCATGACCGCGAGGTTAGTTAAAAAATATCAGCCGGGTCTGCGGATCTTAGTTTACCCACCGCAGTTGCACCAGAAATAAAACACATAATGATAGTTG
Organism: Nodularia sp. (in: cyanobacteria); assembly: GCA_007692755.1. Classification (GTDB taxonomy): domain Bacteria; phylum Cyanobacteriota; class Cyanobacteriia; order Cyanobacteriales; family Nostocaceae; genus Nodularia. The sequence continues at coordinate 74,069 of REBL01000256.1, forward strand.
ATGCTAGGACAAATATTGCTCTGGAGAAAGTCATCCCAATGGGTAGTAAGGTAGCTTGTTGAGCAAAGTTATATTGAATTATAGAAATGATCAACCCTGGTACATAACCTAAAATTGCAATAAACAAAGCTTGTTGCAGCACCATAGACAAAAGATAATTATGACGATATCCTATTGCTTTGAGAGTTGCGTATTCTGCTAAATGTTCTGAAACATTGGTATAAAGAATTTGGTAAACAACCACAATGCCGACAATAATTCCCAGTGCTACCCCTAAGTTAAAAATAAAGCCAATGGCTGTACTACTTTGCCAATAATTTTGTTCAAAAGCAATTAATTTAGATTTGGAAAGAACTTTAACATCTTCGGGTAAATAGTCTTTCAGTTTCTCAACAAAAGCGTCAGTATTGTTTCCCGGTTTTAATTTAATCAGTCCAATATTAATTAAGCCTGGCTGCCGATTACTAAACATTCTCAGAAAGTTAAGATGAGTTGTAATTAAATTACCATCAGAGCCAAAGGAAGTTCCTAGCTCAAACAATCCAGCGACATTAATTTTGCGATTTTTGCCGTTATCGCTAATTTCTGTTGTCACGTTGCCCTGATTTTCAAATTCTGCAACAACGGGTCCAAATTCAGCGCGAGAACTGCGGTCAAATAAAACCATATCAGGTAATTTGAGAAAATTTAAATTTTCCTCAACTCCTGGAAAATTAAATATTTGTGTTCTATCTCGCAATTCAAAACCAATCACAAAAATATTCCGCCAAGAATCTCTAGTTTCAGTATTTTTCCACTGACCAAAACCTAAATAAATAGGATTGATAAAATCTACTTCTTCAAATGCCAACGCTTGAATTAAGCGCCTTTCGGGAAAGCTTTCCATCGCAATTAAGGCTGTAGATCGCGGACTAATTAAAAAACAATCACCTTGTAAACCTTCATGCAGACGCACAGCACTATCAAACAAAGCATCACGAATACCAAGCTGCATAAAGATAATTACAACTGCAAAGATAACTCCGGAAAGAGCGACAATTAATCGAGTTCGTTGATGTCTAAGTTGTAGCCAAGCTGTAGGTAGTTTGTTAAACATAGTTTTTTGCTAATTGCTATTGCTTGTTGTCGTTTCTGAAGTATTAATCACAACTTTTACCTGTAAATTAGTTAAACTTGAAACTCGTTGACTAGCTTCTGGATCGAGGCGAATTTTTACCTCGACTACTCTGGCATCTGCATCTATAACTGGGTCAGTACCTAGTACATCTTTTTTGCCGATTTGCAAACCGATTTCGTCTACTGTTCCTTGTAACTCATCTATGACCCCATCAGCTTTAATTGTGGCTCTTTGAGCTACGCGGACTTTAGTAATGTCGGTTTCATATACTTCGGCTATTACATACATTTGCTGAGTTTTTCCTAAGTCAACAATTCCCTTATTACCAACTAATTCACCGGGCCATGTGTGAATTTTCAGAATTTGACCGTCTCTAGGCGATCGCACATCAGCTAAATCTAAATCTGCCAAAGCTCGTTGAGCAGATGTTTCAGCTGCTTTGAGTTCCATCTGCGACAGTTGTACATCCACAGGACGGACTTCTGCAACTGAGTCTAGAGTGGCTTGGGCTTCTTGAATCTGCTTTTGATTGGTGGCTACTGTGCGATTAAGATTCGCTTTTGCCTCTTTAATATCTTCTTGATAAAAATTGACAATGCGGCTGAAGTTTGCTTGGGCTTCCTTAAGACTTTCTTGATTCATGTCTTGCTGGAGGCAAAAACTATCGCGTTGTTGAGCTGCTACCGCGCCACTTTTGTATAACGATTCATAGCGTTGACAGTTTGTTTGGGCATTTCGCAACTCAGCTTTGATGCGCTCAATAGTTGCTGCTTGGGCATTCTTTTCCCCCTGCAATTTAGCCTCTAAGCTGGCAATAGCTGCTCTTTGGGAGGCAATTTGTCCTTCTAACTCAGCTTTTGTGCGTTGAAACCTCGCAGTTTGAGCTGCTATGTCACCCTGTTTTGCACCAGCTTTAACTTGAAGTAAACGAGCTTGGGCTACTTGGATTTGTGCTTGCGCCTGTTCCAGAGATGCTTGCAACCGATCGCGACTGTCTAAAATAGCAATTACTTGGCCAGAAATAACTTTGTCTCCCCGTTTGACTAGCAGCTGTTTAACTCTTCCTCCTTCCTGGAAAGCAGGCGCAGATATAGCAATTACTTCGTCTTGAGGTTCCAAATATCCCCTAGCAGCAACAGATCTAATATCAATATTCGTAGTAGTTGGGGTAGTTGGTGGGGCGCTGGAATTTGCTGATTGGAAACGTACTACAGAGTAAGTCGTAACAGCACCCGTGATTAAAGCCCCTGTAACTAAGAGAATAGTGGTCGGCAAGCTTGTAGATTTAAAAGTTAGTGGTGATTTCATATGATTATTGCATAAAAAACTCAAAAATCTCGGTTGATTAACTTGTGTTAAATTTAACACTTTTACATCAAAATCGTTCGCGTATGGGAGTTCCAATAAATGAACCTATCCCCTGATCTGATTTTTCACGGGATGTGGAAAAAAAAAGCGGTTCGCGAGTAAAGGGAGAACAATGCGATTTTGTGATAAAAAGCGAACATTAAACTGTAATGGGTTGGATAGGTATTCCAAATTTGCCCCACGTCAAAAGACGGCTAACTTATAACAGGTCTCATAGCAAAATATTCGACACCAAATTCCTAAATCTATTTGGAAAGATAGGTACACTAACCAATGGTTAATGTAATCGGATAAACAGAACAGCAATACTGGAGTTCCATTAGATGTATCCTAAGTTGGGGAGCTTTCTTTGTGGTCGCTGAAACTTAACCTCAAGCGTTGCTCATTAGACATATCCGCAAATGAGCATCAAAGCCTTGTATAGCAATGTTCAAAACCTAATTTTTGGATACGTATATCATAAGTAAAAAACGCGCTTTATCGCGTCTCTACAAGGGGTGGAAAACTTTAGAAATTCAAAATATCTAATGATTCGCCGATTTCTAAATCTGAAACTCTTTCACGGGCATCTTTCAGCGCTTCTAGTTTACCTTCTCGACGATAAATATCTGCGGCTTTGCGAAAATCAGCAATTGCTAACTGTTTATCTCCTAGCTCAGAATAAACATTACCACGGTTATAATAGGCATTAGCATAATTAGAATTAATCTTAATACTTTGGGTGTAATCTTCAATTGCTGCTTCGTAATCGCCTAAATCATAATGAGAATTACCACGGTTATAATAAGCATCTACATAATTGGATTTAATCTTTATCGCCTGAGTATAATCGGTAATTGCTCCTTGATAATCTTCTAAATCAGCACGAGCATCACCACGATTTTTGTAAGCAACGGCATCTTGGGGATTAACCTTAATTGCCTGAGAGAATCCCTGGTGATATTCGATAAAATAACGGGCAATTCCCTGGTTTTTATAAGCATCGGCATAATGAGGATTAATTTTGATTGCCTGAGTGTAATCTTCTATTGCTCCTTGATTATCTCCAATTTGAGAACGAGCTTCAGCCCGATTTTTATAAGCAACAGCAATATGAGGATTAATTCTAATAGCTTGGGTATAATCCTCGATTGCTTCTTGATAATTTCCGAGTTGATAACGGGCTAAACCTCTTTTATTGTATGCTTTACCATCATTAAAAGTTAACTGGATCGTTTGAGAAAAGTTGGTGATTGCTGCTTCGTAGTCTCCTAGTTTATAGGAACTTAAACCTAATTTGTAATAAATATCAGCATCATCTTTTAGTTGTAAGGCTTGGTTATAATGATTAATTGCCGCCTCATATTCACCCTTGGCAAAACATTCATCAGCTAGTTTGAGATAAAATATATTTAAATCTTGCTGGCTTTTCACCTCATCTGGAAAACCTCTCTCCAAACCTCTCTCCTGAAAGGAGAGAGGCTTTGAATTCTCCCCCTGCCCTTGTAGGGAAGGGGGTTTGGGGGTTAGGTTCCCCATTGCTTTTTCAGCAGAGCGTGAAAATACCTGATGACTTGGAGATGAATTAGAGGAAAAATCTTGATGATTAGTAGAACTTTGTAACTGTTCTAGATAGCACCATAAACCACCTCCATACAATAATTGATTGATGCCGAATGAGATTTTGCCAGTTCTTAACTTAATCATTTGCGTCGGCAGAAAACCAGCTAAAAAAAGGTGATATTCAGGCTGGGCTTCGTTGACTTCTTCTTGAATTAAAACGCAAACTACAACTGCATTTTTGGCAACTTCTTGAGAACTAACTGACCATCTGACTTTATCTATACTGCCATGACGGGATTTGACTTCAACACCAATTTTCGAGTCATAATTCAAGGTGAAATCAATATTACCATCGCCACCAAATTTGGTTTCATAATCAACTTCTGTGATAAAATTAGCTAAACGTTCTTTGACAACTTCTTCACCCAGTTTACCCTTGAGGTTGTTAATAAAAACGTCACGTACTGGCGAAGTCCGCTTATATTTTTCCGCCATCAGCCAGCAAAATTCTCTTAATGTCTTTAACCTGTCTCCAGAAATGACAGTTAATTCACTATATTGACCTTCTATTTCACAATGTAGTAAAGAATTGGATGTTAACCTTTTAATAAAATCAGACTGTAGCGATCGCAGTAATGTAATCCAGTCCATCTCTAATTCTGCGAATCTGGTGATGAAATTATTTTATGAAAATTTCTAGTGAAAGTAAACCTTTGACAAAAAAGTGCTGAACACTCAGCACTTTTGATTCCTGGAAAATCTCTCAGGTCAGGGATAAGTTTTAATATGTCGCTTCAAAGAGACGTTTTTGTTGTAACCAATCCTTACCCAGTTGGATCGTCACATCAGATTCAATAATGCCAGTGCTTTCCACTCGCACTTCCCCAAATCCCAAAGCATTGCGAATTAACTCCGCATTCTCACTGTCTCCTTGCTGGGCGATGATATTAGACACTTGTAGAGGTTCATTCCAAGGTACAGATATCTGGATTTTGCGATATCCAAATTCTTCTAAATTTCTGATCAGAGGCATCAGTTCAGAGCGATCGCTCCCTGTACTATCTTGAATGTATACTCGCATAGAGCGGGAATTTACCTCTCTGATCTGACGAGTTAATTCTACGCCAAAGTTTTGAGACATCATTCGAGAAATACCAGTTCTGTTTGGTAGCCAATAGCTAGTAATGTATTCATCTGGTTGGCTAAAGCGACCCGGTAACATGAACATATGCATATTGGCACGGTTTGTTCGCGCGCCAAAACCTGCTAGAGCTAATAATTCTTCAATTGTTAGATTAGTATCAATATTTTCTTTAACTACGTTGAGAATTTTGGGTAATTGGGCTACTGTTGCCGGGTTAAGAGTCTGATCTATCAACGCCCGGATCACCATTTGTTGCCGTTGAACCCGACCGATATCTCCGAGTTCGTCATGGCGAAAACGTAATAGTTGCAAAGCCTGATCGCCGTTGAGATGCTGCTTACCTGCCTTTAAATTGATATATAGGCGTTGGGAGTCATCTTGGTATCTTAAATCCTTGGGAACGTGTACTGTCACCCCACCCAAAGCATCGATCAGTTTGCCCACACCCAGAACATTAATCCGGATATAGCGATCAATTGCGACATCACCCAGGAGATTACTTACACTTTTGGCAGTTAAAGCTGGCCCCCCGTCCACATTCGCAGCATTCAGTTTTTTCACTCCATACCCAACGACTTCTGTACGAGTGTCTCTGGGAATCGAGAGCATGGCTATTCTTTTTGTGGCTGGATCAAATTTGGTCAAGATCATCACATCAGCCAGTCCGTCAAAAGAGTTTACCTGGGGTTCATAGCCCAGATTCTGCAATTCCGCCGGAGGATCGATCATATCTGATGGCAGTACGCTCATCCCCATGATTAAGAGATTAACCGGGCGAGTTAATTCCGAGAATCGTAAACCACCGCCAGAAATGCGATCGCCATCAAAAACCGCCTCATCTTGGGGACTTAACTGTGCTTGCTGCAATGGGGTAGTAGTTAAAGACACCGCTAACAGCGCCCCTGCTGTTGCTGATACCATTGCAATTCCACTCATACCCAGCCAGAACAACAGCCAACGTCCAGACTTAGGGATTTGGGAATTTTTGTGTCTTGATTTGAGGGCTTTCGCCGACTGGTTTTGTTTTGCCGAAGTTCTTTGACTGGTCACAGACTTCCTCACACTTACTGATCAAACTCGGTAAATTTTCTGACTAATTAATATGCAAACAAATTAACTCATACAAGTTAACCTTTTATTAACAGTACTGGCTGATTACTGTTGTGTTAACCACAACACTTATAGCAGGATTTCTCATTGTTTGTAGCAAATCCGGAGATAATTAATTGAAGTATGACAACAATAAGTTAGTTTGACCAGACCTGATGGGGGTTTATCTGCGATTTCAGAAAAAATCAGTAAAAATACGACACAAAACTGGGGTGACTTGCAGAAATTAAGACAAATACTTGCCTAGCCATCGTTCGGCAAAGCTACTAAACCCGGATAAACGGGGAGATTTATCCTGAATAACGCGAATAATTAGCCAGACACTGACTAAAAAGTAACCAGATGTCAGAAAGCTATTGAGAATTAACATCCGCAATGTGAAAAATTCTGAAGTCGCAGTACTAGTGGCTAACAAAAAATACCCCAACAGCCAAGTCAATGCCAAAGTAATAGACAGACGACTCACAACCAGTTGTTCCCGACTTCCGCGGCGGCGATAGAGAGTCCATAAGGATGGAAAAAAGCCAATCACTGGAATTAGATATAAAAACAACTGTCTTTTGGCCGTAGCTGTGTCTTGAGTGTACCGGGAATTATCAATTGGTTCAAGGTTTTCCATTCGGGTTAGTCTAATCCTAAACGAGAGAGATGAAATAGGATGATGTAGTTAGAGATAATAAGCTATAGACAAAGGTTTGATTTAGTTCTATCCCGCAATCGGCTAAAGATGCAGACACGCAAGCTACTCAACTGGTGGCAGACATTTACACCCATAGCGCGCATTGGTGCGATCGCGTTATGCGCCCCACTCCTGGTTCTCAATGGTTGGGCAATTTCGGCAATTTTCCATTATTTTCACTCCCTAATAGCTATTTTAGTTGGAGCCTCAGTCTTAGCATTTCTGCTCAACTATCCCGTCAGCTGGATGGAGCGTCAAGGTGCTAGGCGAGAACAAGTTGCTATTTTAGTCTTTTTAATCGCCTTGTCAGTGCTGTTGGCGCTAGGTGTGACGCTGTTTCCCCTAGCCCTTACTCAAGCCCAGCAATTGGTGGCAAGATTACCAGAGTTAATCGACTCTGGTCGTTCTCAATTAATGTTATTAAATGAGAAAGCAGAAACCCTGAATTTACCAATTAACCTTGATGCTTTGGTAGTCCAAATCAATGATCGCGTCAAGGGTCAATTGCAAGCGATCGCCGGACAAGTGTTAAATTTAGCAGTAGTGACATTCACTAGCTTGCTAGATTTCCTCCTCACAATGGTTTTGACTTTCTATCTTTTGCAGCATGGAGGTGAACTTTGGCAGAGTTTAGTAGAATGGCTACCTACGAGGTTTCGCGCTCCTTTTTCTAAAACAGTACGCCTAAGTTTCCAAAACTTTTTCATCACCCAACTGATTTTATCTACCTGTATGGCATCAGCCCTAATTCCCACATTTTTGTGGCTCAAAGTCCCATTTGGGCTGTTGTTTGGCTTAACTATTGGCATCATGGCGCTGGTTCCCTTTGGCGGTTCGGTAGGTATAGCCCTGACTACCTCCCTAGTCGCGCTGCAAGATTTCTCAATGGGAGTCAAAGTTTTAATCGCCGCCGTCATCGTGCAGCAAATTTTAGAGAACTTAATTGCACCCCGAATTTTAGGAAGCTTTACTGGTTTAAACCCTGTTTGGATACTAATTTCAGTTCTGACAGGAGCAAGAGTTGGTGGACTTTTAGGGGTGATTGTGGCAGTACCCATTGCTGTAATTATCAAGACGGCTATTACAGCCTTGCGTCCTCAAGGGTTAAATGGTGAAGCGGAAGAGAAACCTGCACCCGTGATTACAGAAAAATCACCAACGTCTGAACCCAATAATCCTCTTGGTGTTTCGGAACCGACATTACCCTAGCGCCCCCAAGGGGAAGTCAAAAGTCAAAAAGCTTACTACTGTGGGTCGGTAATTGAACCCATAAACAAAATGCTACCTGTTTGATTATCTCGAATCGCAGAGAAAAAGGGACGGTCAACAATCATGCGGAAAGGTTCCGGTTTTTGTCTCAAAGATGTTGGTACTATTCCTACAGATGTAGCGGCGGCGGCTTCTGTACCTTCTTCGTTTACCTCAACAAATGTTTTATGTTTAACTTCACTAATTTTTAGGTTTTCACCCATACCGGAAAAATTAGCTTGATTGCTAAAAGCTTCTGCCATACCTAAAGCCTTCAGTGCATCATTAAGTGTGACATCGTAATCTGTTTTAAAACGGGGTAAGCGAATAAATCCATCCCGATTCCTCAACTGAGATATCCATTTTTCCCAGTTAGCAAAATTCAAGTTTTGATAAAAGGTTTGGAGGTTAGATTCCTCTTTGGGCAAAAAGATATAAAAGCTGACTTTTCCATCTTCGCCATAAGGTAAACTCACCACCTGAAACTGGTCATTTTCATAGTATCTATATTCACCAGTTTGCGACATCATTGGGTGTTGCTTCTGTTCCCCAGATATTAAGTTAAAAGGATGTTCAGCCGTTTGGGATTTATCAAACTGATTACTCCATTGCCCTTTAAAATATATGGCATTAATCAAAAACAATACTTGATCAGGATCAATTTTTTCAACTATTTTGTTGATTTTTCCACTGGTGCTGTCTTCAACCCACTGATTGATAGTATTGGCAGATGCGGCATCTTGAAAATCTAAATTAGTTACCTTGGCTTTGTAAAAGTCCTGAGTGCTTTTGATAAAACTAGGCTGCAAGCTAGCTTCTTTATTTGCCCATAGGGAGTTGGCAATAGTCAGTTGCACTTGCGGGTCAGGATTTTCTAGTAACTCTTTTAATGTGGAGTAAGCAGAGTTAATTTCTGGTAGACTCATCCCCTGTAATTCTAGGGTTTTAGCCATTGCTTGTTGTGTAGAACCGCTAGCACCATTATATGCCATAGACAGAGCGATCGCCACACTTGAAGGAGAAACAAAAATGTTATCTTCACTACTGTTATTTTTCAAAATTTCGGAAAACAGTTTGAAGCCAAATTTATTATTAGAATCCACGAGTTTTGTATCAGAAATTAAACTTTTTTTTGGCAATGGAGTTTCCGAATAAGGTTGGTCAGATTTTGTCAGGGTATTTGTATTACCACTAACCTGAGAACACCCTAATACACCGAACAGAACAACACTAGCTGCTGCTAAAACGTAGCGTCTTCCTAGACTGACACCATAACGTCTTTGTAGGAAGTTTTTTTCCACACCACTTAATTTCTGCCGATTCATTCTGCTACCTCTTTTGCCCAACGTTTTTAGCTGTCTATACAAAATGGACGCTAAATTATGTTTCGATTGTTTACTATTGCATTTAGAAGAACCGAAGTTTCGGGTGGTTACAGTTTTAGTAACAGCCAGTTGGTAGAGAGAATTAAATAGAACTTATCTAAGCTGATAATTCAGATAGCTATTCAGATAAATCTGGAGATAAACTGACGATTGATAATCGTGTATTCTGTGATTAATGTATTCTAGACTACTTAAACATTTAAATAATTATTTTTATTTGGTTGTTGATGATAAATAAATCTAATAATTAGACATCAACCGAATTTAAATATGTTTTTGCAAAAATCTGTGTAGGGACAATTCATGAATTCTCCTTTGTCGGAGATGTCCATGACATTTTTGATCAGCCATGATAGCTTCTATCGATAATTGCATTTTACTATACATCTTACATTAAATCAGGCATATAGTAAATTAAATAATTAGGGCTACTCAGGGTAAAAATTCCTAAAAGTATTTCCGCCTAATTTTTTTGTATATGCTTTGAATGCGTAGTTTTGCCACACGAGTTTTTGATAAATCCTGAATATTGGCTGAAAAGTTGATTTTTTCGTCAAAAAATTCGTTTAATTCAGCCAAAATCACTTGCAATCGCTGGAGAATATTTTCAGTTCGATACTCGGCAAAAAATTCTTCTGGCAAGTCGATACTTTGAGAGGATTTCAGCACCTTAATTACACGTTGAAGATCATACTCTTTGGAGTATCCAGCAATTTTATAGCAATTAAACCCAGGATCTAAATAATCTGATAGTCCACCGTTGACACTGGAAAACACCTGACAGCCACAAGCCATAGCTTCCATTGGTTGTAGTCCAAAGCCTTCACTTACAGGCTGCTGCGCCCAATATTCAGCAGAGTCATACAGGTAAATCTTCGCCTGATTAAATAGCCCAGGTAAATCTTCTACATAAGAATCGACTAATTTTAGTTTACACTGTTGCTGTAAAGCCGGAATCAATTCTTGGATTAAATAGGAAGAAGATTTTCGGGCTTGAACTAAAACATCAAGATTTCGCTCCAGATGTAAATTTTCAAATTCGGTACTAATTTGATTGGGCAAATAATAAATTAGAGAATTAGGAGATTTCTGCCCCCAATATCCCATTGTGTTGCGGCTAACTGTGATGATGGGAATACTCGCAGGGAGGCGAAAGTTGTAACCTGCACTATGGGCATGGTAAATAACGTTATGTGGCTTGAGTTTAGCTGCTAGCTTGGGTACATCAAATCCCCAGCTAATAACAAATATTGCCGCGTCTAAATTTTTTTCTGCCAGCACATCATCGATAAATAGCTGGTCTGTTTCTCTTTGGCGATAAGTGACCACATCAGCACTACAGATTTGCTGCGCCAGCTTCACTGTTTTTAATTCTGCCCAAAGTCCACCGCAGGCAAATTGGCCATAAGTCCCAGGAACTAAGAAATACAGCTTTCTCATTACATCACTATTCAATGTACTGACAAGTAGATTAACCTATATGGTGTACTTAATCCCAGGTTTTGGTTAGCTGAGGCGATGCAATGACTAGAAAACTGGTCAATCTTGCCATCTGACTTTGACGAAATGTCCCTGTCGTCCCCAAACGTCACGAGTCAAAGTAATATTTTCAATTGCCAGATTAAAGGGAATAGCTGTGGTGAGGTAGCGCTGGGCTATGGAACCTAAATCAGGTGCGAGTTCTGCGGCTGTGGTCGCCGCTATTCCTAAACCGATTAGTTGCTCAATTGGTCGAAATGGTAGTAAAAGATTTACACCCACAGCTAGCCCAGCTGTTAATAGCATAGCCACTGATGCATTTGTGCCACAGCGAGGATGCACAGCTAAATCCCATTCACCATTGATGAGACGATTTAAGCCTAGTGTGACCGCCCGCCGCAAATCACTGATATTCACTTCACCGTAAAGGTAGAATCCTCGTTCTGTAGACAAGCCGCCTAAGAGTTCGTTATCTACCTGTACCTTTGTGGGTTTGCTTTTGGGTGCATAGGCACTGTTGGTTTCACTCAAAACCCAAACTGTGGCGTGTTCTAGGGCGTGAACCTGCCGCAGGAGGATCATTTCTTTCAATCCTGGGATGAATGATAGCTGCCTGAGTAATTCAGCATCTTGTGTTGGTTGCGGTGCGGTAAAATCAAAACTAAGAAAATTAAAGGTAGACGAACTACCTGGAACAGAAGCTGAAGTATCCATAACAATACTGCTCTCCTCGCTGATGGAGCAAATAGATTTTATCAATGTAACGCTTGAGGCAGGGGATTGTTGCTAATTTTTGTTGATGGTTGGTAATGTATGCAGCCTGATTTAGTTGCGAAGAGGAATTTACGCTAGAGATTCACCTGAAAATAAATGTGTGAGCAGAAGAACAATTAGTTACACACCTAGAAATTGTTTAATCTGTCTTGATGGGTAGAACACAGCAATTAACCTCATCCAAGCAGATTTTACCCCACTGCAAAGCCCAACGGACGAGAGCGACTCGGTTGTCGGTTTGGGTTTTGGTGAGAATATTGCTGATATGGTTATCAACTGTACGTTTGCTAATCTCCAGTTTGACTGCAATATCTTGGTTAGTTAAGCCAGCGGCCACTAAGTCGATTATTTGCAATTCTCTGTCTGACAGACTAACAGGGGTCTGAGACGCGCCACCAGCCATAACTTCTTCTAGTTTCCCTTGGTATATGTACTTAATCCTCTTTTAATTCTAGAAGATTCTTTTGTTGGGAGGGGTTTTAAGTTATGGCAGTATGGAATTGACTAGATTTTCTTTATATTTTCCTTTGATGGTAAGATGGGGATTTAATTAGTAATTAATAAGACTTTACTTTAAAATGAAAACGTAAAATTACATACATAAAAACTGAAGTTAGAGAGGATATATTGGGGATGATAGTAGCAAAAAGTCCAATTTTGTTGAATTTAGGACTGGCGACAGATGAGTTAAGAGTGTTGTAGATTTTATACTAGAATTACTAACTCAAAAATCGAAAATCGCAGATTCTGGATTCATGAAATGAGCAATCCCCGTGTTTTGTGCCTTGGTGAAATTTTGTTTGATTGTTTAGCTGACCAATTGGGGCTAACGTTAGAAGAAGTGAAATCCTGGACTCCTTACCCAGGTGGTGCGCCAGCTAATGTGGCCTGTGCTTTGGTAAAACTAGGAACTCCCGCAGGTTTTATTGGGGCTGTTGGTGAAGATCAGCCAGGGAATGAATTAGTTAAGCTATTAGAAGAAATTGGTGTAGATACCACAGGGGTGCAACGCCATCCTACAGCACCAACGAGACAAGTTTATGTGGTGCGCGATCTGGCAGGCGATCGCAATTTTGCCGGATTTGGTGAGTATGACACTTCTGAATTTGCTGATACCCGCTTGCAAGCCCAAAAACTACCAGAGTCACTGTTTCAAGAGGCTGACTTTTTGGTATTGGGTACGCTGGAATTAGCCTATCCTGAAAGTGAGAAGGCAGTTCATCGGGCCTTAGATTTAGCCGAACAATACGACCTGAAGATTATTCTGGATGTCAACTGGCGACCTGTATTTTGGCAAGATGCAGATATTGCCCGCCAAAAAATCGAAGCGATATGGAAGCGAGTTGATTTTCTCAAACTCTCTAGAGAAGAGGCTGAATGGCTATTTGATACCACAGACCCAGGAGCAATTACTTACCGCATGGACACCATTGATGGGGTGCTGGTAACAGATGGGGAACACGGTTGTGCCTATTGTTTGGGTGAAAACGAAGGCAATTTACCTTCTTATCCCATTGAGGTTGTAGATACAACTGGGGCTGGGGATAGTTTTCTGGCAGGATTTGTCCACAAGCTAAGTCAACATGGTATTCAAGCTTTGCAGGATGCTGAAACAGCAAAGAGTATTGTTGCTTATGCTAATGCCGTGGGAGCGCTAACTACTATTAAACCAGGTGCGATCGCTTCTCAACCGACTGCGGCTGAAATGGATGCTTTTATCTCCTCCCATCCAGTTTAGGCAGTAGTACACCCGGCCGGGATATCAGTTACAATCGGCTGATACTCCTGGCTGGAAAAGGGATGAAAATCTGGATACCATTCTGCGGTCATACTGCACAACAAACGTAGCTGGAGTGGTGTAGGTGCTGGGTTGACGCGTTCAACGTGAATTTTCACAAGTTCGGGATTTTTGTTTTTGAGTTGAAAAACATCATCCACAATGTACCGAGGACAATAACCGACGATGTGATGATCCTGAGTACATAAGAGTAATGCCTTTTGATCATAAGGATTTTGAAATTCGTGAGCTAAATATAAAAGTTCCCACGGTTGTAGTTGATTAATCCGTTCAGTTGCACAAGCCGGAAGATGTCTGAGTCCATGTGCAAAAAAATGGATATGGTATAAATTATTTTCATCTGGCTGTGGATAAGGGAAAACTTCAAAGTTATCTGTGGCCTTGCGTCCACCACTCCGCGAAAGGATAGAAATGGGGTCATCTTCACCTTCAGGGATATTGAGCCATTCAATATAATTTTTATAGTCGGGGCGAGAATGTCGCTTTAATCGATTGCAGAACAATGGGAACAGTTCAATTGATGTATATACCTTGTTCAAGTCGGGGAAAGAAAGTAATCCTGGAAAGCCATATTGACCTTTAGCTGCTAATGCACCTTGTGTATAAACAAATTGGTACTGTTTACCGTCAAAGTTTAAACGCCCAATGGGAAACCAAGCGCGAGTATTGGGATCTTGCCAAGCTAAAAATAATGTTTTCATATTCAGGTGTCCAGCAGTTTTAGCAATCTATTTTGATTAAATTTCAATATTGTTTGGGCAAATTCAATTGCTGTTGGCGATATGCGATGAGATGGTATGCGTTCAAACAGCTTTAAAGTATCATTGCTGGACACCCTTGCTAGTTTCTCTAACCATATCCTGGCAGCTTCTGGATAAAGTTGTTGGACTTCACAAAAAGCATCAAAAGTTTTTAGAGGTTTTTCTCCTCCAGAACTAGGATAAATCAAGGAACGACACTTTTCGGCATAACCTGTGACAGATTTATTCTTCAACTTCAAGCGTCTTTTTTCATCGGACATTTCTCTACCAATGCTAGAAGCGTGGTCATAAGTTGGGGCTAAATGAATCTTCTCGGCAAAAATTATATATGCCCAATTTTCGTGATGTCTATCAGTATTGCCTATCCAGGCATCTAAGAGTAAATATCCCACAAAAACTTCCATTGCCAGGCTAATTCCTGCTGGTAGTATGCATTCAAGGGGCAAATTGACCGAGCCACTTTCTATAGCGTTCGATATATTTTCAATGGTGTGTTTAGTCAGGTCTTTAGAATCTTGTGGATAATCAGGTACTATTGGAGCTAGAATTTCATTCCCCAAAGTTAGGATTCCACGTTCAGGTAAAAAACAGGGTGTAATAATGCCATTTTCACCATTAAATGTGGCTAATTCATAAACAGCATGGGGTAAGTCCAGCAAATTACACAACTCAGATGCTATCTTCTCTGACCAATCCTCACCTGTGTTTTGTCTGGTTTTTTTGTAGAGGTAAGGTAGGTTTTGATAGCGAAACCAAAACTTTTCTTTTGTTCCTAAATCCTCATCAGCTTCAGGCGCATCTGGCGGAATCTCAATGATGGGAAACTGTTCTGTCATGCTGAAAATCGCCTAAATCCCCAAAACCTTTTTCAGGTTCTGCACAATGAGTTGGGGTGGCTCAGAAACATCTATACAAATCGCATCATCTGGCTCCTCAAGGTCATCTAATTGGCTGCTGAGTAGTTTTTCTGACATAAAATGATTTTGCCTTCCTATGAGCCGCTGTTGGAGCAAATCTAAATTGCCTTGGAGGTAAATTATCTTGGTACATTCAGTATCTAATACCAAATATTGGCGATAATCAGCTTTGAGGGCGGAACAGGCTAAGACTATATTGGCATTTTCTTTTAACCATAGCGCGATCGCTGTTTGCAAGTCTTTTAGCCAAGGCTTTCTATCGGCATCATTCAGGGGGATACCTAGCCGCATTTTTTCGATGTTATCTATGGAGTGAAATTCGTCAGCGTCTTTGAATTCCCAGTTTAAGGCATCGGCGAGTAGTTGACCGATGGTGGTTTTTCCGGAACCGGAGACACCCATGATGATTATGATCATTGTTTTTAACGCAGAGGGACGCGGAGGTTAACGCAAAGGTTCGCGGAGAGGAGAGTTAGATTTTGAGTTTTGCTAAACCTATATAGCTTATGCCTTCTGGAGATACATCGAACCGACAGGGTAATACTTCTAGGCCGAGTGCGATCGCACTTCGTAAGAGTTTACCATATACTGGGTCTGTAATATCACCAGGGGAAAACTCCGTACAATCACCTCTGTTGATGAAGTACAACATCACCGCACGGGTTTGGGGTAGTAGTGCTGTTAATTCCCGTAAATGCTTTTGTCCTCTGGTGGTTTCGGTGTCGGGAAATATTGCTAAAGTTCCTTGCGCCCAAGTTGTATTTTTGACTTCTAAATAAATGGGGCGTTCTTCATTGCTACCTGTTAAGAAGAAATCTACCCGACTTTTTTTATCTTGTCCATAAACTACTTCGCCTTTGATTTGGCTATAATCTCCCAATTCGGGGAAGAGGTATTTTGCTAATGCTAGTTTGACTATCCGGTTGGGTAACATGGTATTCACTCCTACCCAAGTTGGCTGGTTATCATCTACCTGAATCAATTCCAAGGTGTAACCCAATTTGCGCTGAGGATTATCACTTTTAGATACTTGTACAGCACTACCAATAGTAGAGACTCCAGTCATCGGCCCCGTGTTAGGACAATGTGCTGTGACGATTTCGCCAGAATCAAGTTGAACATCAGCAAAAAAGCGCTTGTAGCGCTTGAGTAATATTCCTGAATATAGAGGTGGGTAGTTGTAAAGCCAGTCAATCATCATCAAACCTATGTGCTGTCACTGAATATACATTTATTTTTGTTTTATTTGTCATCTTCCCCAAAGATGAATAAATTACATATCACAATTTGTCAATTTCTGTAGTCTATTTGACGACATTTTCCGAAAAAGCCGCCTATACTCAGTCATATAAACCTCTCATCCTGAAATATGGGGGAGGATTGAAATGTGTAAGAAGGTAAATCCTATGCAAAAAGTATGGGAATCAACGGAATTAGAATACGCCTTTTTGTTTACCCTCAGAAAGGTAAATTCCATAAATCCAGAAGGTTTCAAGCCATTTTTTAATAATCTACCTACTGACCCTTATATCAAAGGTAATTATCGTTCGAGACGATTATCTCGGTTCATCGCTGACGGAGATAAATTAATTAAATTACCTCATGGCTACCTTTTCCAAGGTAAAGATTACAACCCATTATTGGGAGATATTAAACGAGAGTTTGCTGAATTAGAAGATGGAATTGTAGAACTTGATAGTTTCAAAAATCTAGTTTTAGCATTTAGTGATTCTTGTAAACTGCATCCAGAAGCAGAAATAGGAGTGCATCAAATTAGAACCATCTGTTCCCCTAACAACTTAGGAAATCCAGCCCCCGAAGGAATCCATCAAGATGGTACAGACTTTATTGGCATCTTCTCTGTAAATAGAGAAAATATTCAAGGTGGAGAAACCCACTTATACACAGCCAAAAAACAGAAACCCGTATTTAGCAAAATTCTAAATCCCGGAGAACTATTATTAGTCAACGATCATGAATTTTTCCACTTTACCACACCCATCAAACCACAAATAGAAGGACAAGGTATCAGAGACGTTTTCGTCTTAACCTCCCCCAGCTTATTAATAGATTACTAATCCCATTCTCTCTCTTCCCTTCTTCCTTTGTGTACTTCGTGTCCTTTGCGGTTCGTTCCTCCAAAATTCAATCCACAGCAAAAATGCAACAATCAACAAGATAAGGGGAATTGAAACTAGTCATTTCCCCAGCCTTTTTATTAGGAATCGGAAACAATCTAGCTGATAAAGGCTTATTCAACTTAATAGCTAAAGTTGCCAAATCGATTAATATAGCAGCAATCTTGTCAACTGTAACATCACCAGGAATTGGGACTGTATCCAGCCCACAGCCACAAACAGCCGAATATAATAATAAATTAGTAATATCATAAGTTTGCTCATTAGCCCTAGTAGCTAGACCAACATCTTCGCATACGGGTAACATCAAACCAGAATAACCACAAATTTTCACAGAAACACCTTTCAAAACACGAGTCAACATTCCTGAAATAGCTAAAGTGCCTGGATGTCCAAACTTACCAGACATGATTTTTTCATAAGCAAAAGCAATACTATTTGCTTGATCTAAAGATGGTGCTAGAGATGTATCAATGCCGTTGTATTGGACAGCGAATTTTTGAGATATTTCCTCAGCAATCTTGGCAACTTTGATTAACTCTATTTCTAAAATTGATTGCAGTGCTATTTCTGCTGATTGTATATTATCGGCTTGAGAAAATGCTTGATTTACTAATTCACCCAATTCTAACCCGATACCAAAAGAAGTGTCACCTAGATGATATGCTGTAGGAAAAAATGGAATTCCAGGCTGGCAGTTTGCCCATGCACAATAGCGAAAATTTCCATACCCATGTTCACTTTCTTCGGCAATGCGTTTAATACTTTTAGCAGATTCCCGCACATTTTTAAAGTTGATGCCTATTTTTTGGTTACCAAGTTGGCTAGAACAGTAAATAATTGAGGTATTCTTAATAATATCGGGAATTAAAGCTATGGTTTCGGGTTTGCTAGCATAACCAATATTAAAAAAGCTGATATCTAGACTTTGACAGGTTTCTTCTAGTGTTTGAACTTCGTGGAGAATATCAATTTTTGATAAGCCGAATAAATACTCTTCCCATGAGTTGGTTGTAATTCTGGTTGTTTGAACTTCATATCCTTGTTGTGCAAATATTTCTTTTGCTTTTTGGTTAAATTCATGGGCTTGTTTGATTTTATCGGTATCTTTGGGAGGTAGAAGTGATATTCCTGTGGTGATGGTTCTAATTTTCATTTTTTATTTAACCGCCAAGTACGCCAAGACGCAGAGAGAAGAAATAAATTTAAATTGGGGAATTAGCTAAATTTAAGTTGAATATTTAACATATAAGTGGGATGTCTATCTGGTTGAGTTAACTATGAGTGACGAATTTTACAATCAAGGACTGAAAAAGGCTAAAGAGAAAGACTATGCTGGCGCTATTGAGGAATTTAGCCATTCTTTAGAATGGACACCTTATTTTGCTGATGCTTTTTTACAACGGGGTTTGGCTTATTATCACTCAGGGGATATTCACAAAGCTGTTTCAGATTATACAGAAGCGGTGAGGTTGAATCCTGGGAGTATGGATGCGTATTATTGTCGGGGTTTGGCTAGGGTAGAACTGAAAAATTTACCTGGGGCTTTGAGTGATGTAGACATAGCGATTCGCCTCAATTATCATTATGCACCGGCTCATAATCTGCGGGGGATAATCCGAAGGAAACAGGGTTTTATTCCCGATGCGATCGCCAGCTTTAAAAAAGCCGCAGAATTATATTTAGCACAAAAGGACGCAGCTAATTGTCGTCTGTGTATGGAAAAAATTAAACAGTTACAACCACCACCAAAACCTGTTGTAAAATCAAGTAGTTCTACGAATGAGCCGATATTATCAACAAAGGCATATTTTACCCAGCTATTAGAAAAAGCCGAAACAGGAAATACCCGTGAAGCGATCGCGGATGTAAACTGGATATTACAAGCTGACCCACAAGATGCCCAAGCTTATTGCTGTCGTGGGGTAATCCGCTGTAAAATGGGCAAATATCAAGAAGCGATCGCTGATTTTAATCAAGCGTTATATCTCAATTTTACAGATGTGGCTGTTTATCGTAATCGTGGAAAAGCCCGTTCACTTTTGGGTGATCATCAAGGTGCGATCGCAGATTTTAATCAAGCTATCAAAATCCAACCCCAGGATGCCTTAGTATATACCGCCAGAGGTAACGCTTACAGAACATCTGGTAATTATCTCGATGCCATTCAAGATTATAGCCAAGCCTTACAAATTAATCCCAATGATGCCCAAGCTTACTACAATCGTGGCATTGCCTATACTTGTTTAGAAGAAATGCAAAGTGCTGTTGCAGATTATCAACAAGCAGCGAGTATCTTTTGTGAAAAAGAAGATTGGGAAAATTACCATCAAGTATTAAATAGTTTGAAAAATATTCAAACATCTAGCCCTGAGACAAAAAAGCAAAACTATAATTTGTTGCGTCAAAAATTATTACGAATGGTGGGAGGATATTGGGAAATTGCCCAAAGATTAATTGATCAACAACAAGAATACAATCCGGGGATGTCAGACGAATGGTATTTACAAAAAGTGATCGCTGATTTAGAACGCGATCGCGGTCGGTAAAACCAGTACAATTGTCAGTTCTGGGTATTCTCCTGTGCAGCAATTCGGACAACTTCTACATCAACATTGAGTTGTTGAGCAATTTGTTCTATACTCATCCCTGTTTTTATTAACAGAGGCACTGCTGCTTTCAATACTTCTTCTCTACCCTCAGCTTTCGCGTCTTGATAAACTCTTGTTTCCTCTAAACTCAATCCCAGCATGGCTTCCACTTCCTCTCTACTCAACGAAGAAAACTTATAAACGGCAATTGTGGTAATAATATCTATGATTTCGTTTTTTAGCAGTGCATCCCTTGACTCTAATTGTACCCGCTCAATTAATTGTTTGGCTTGCTCTGCAATGCCTTTTTCTGAGGCAATAGTCAACTGCATTAAATTGATACCTATTGACTGCTGATTAAGAGTACCTAACTCATCCAAATAAATTCGCTGTACTTGGTTGCTACTTAGAAACATTCTATGGGTTCTAGTATCGCTGGGTTCCAAGCTGCGTGATGGAAAAATTACCACACAATACCAGTCATCGTATTGAGACTGATTCCGGTTCAAATACATCAGCGACTCAGTAAAGAAACGATGATACAAAGCTTCATCTCGTTGAAATTGCACTTCTGCAAATAAAATAACTCTTGGTTTTGCATCTTCTGGAGGTAAAAATACTCCATCAATACGGAAAGTCGTTTCTTTCACTTCAACAGACTCAAATCGATAATTATGCGCCTGTTCAGTGCGGTAATCAATGAGTTCAAATATTAAAGCCGGAAAGCGTTTAAAAATTTGATAATAAATGGAATCGCGTTTCACGAAAATATGATTATTATTTGATTATTCAGTATTGATTGTATCATTTTTTTATCATGAGTGTGATTTAGCGGTATCATTGAAAATGAAATTAGCTAAACCCGCCAGCAGCCTAGTGAGACAAATGGCGGGTCTGTAGATAGGTTTAATGCCGTGCTACTAGTACAGCAAATCACCAATTACGAATTACGAACTACGAATTACGAATTACGAACTACGAACTAAAGCTTAACTGTTTCCTTCTTTTCTGGAGTCTGGTAAGCACTGCTATTGTCAAGGCTTTGGGCTTCTACAAAAGCTTCTCGACCTGTAATCAATCTAGAACGACGATTACGAGTGATATAATTCCACGCCCACTGAATTACTACTACTACTTTAGTGTCGAATTCAATTAAGAAGTAGATGTGAATTAATAACCAAAATACCCAAGCAATGAAACCTTTGAGTTTGATTAAGCCTAAATCTACAACAGCTAAATTTTGCCCAATCATCGCCAAACTACCCACGTCGTTGTAATGAAATGGTGGCAAAGTCCGATTTTTCATCCGTTTTTGAATGAGTTTCGCTACATACTCACCTTGTTGTTTGGCTACCGGTGCAACACCAGGTAAGGGTTGACCACTTTGATGGGAGAAGTTGGCTAAATCTCCCACTACGAAAATGTTTGGATAACCCTTGATCGTCAAGTCCGGTTCTACCATCACACGTCCGGCGTGATCGCACTCTACATCTGTAGTGTGTTCTAGTATTTTTCCCATTGGGGAAGCTTTAACACCTGCGGCCCACAAGATAGTTTTGGCGGCTAGGTTGCTGATTTCATCGCCTTCCTTGAAAGTAACGATGTTATTTTCAATATTTGTGACTCTGGCTTTAGTGTGAACCTCCACACCCAAGGATTCCAAAGCTTCTGCTGCTGCTTGGGATAAGTCTGGCGACATATATGGAAGGATGCGATCGCGCCCTTGCAATATTAAGATTCTCGTTTCTGAGGTGCTGATATTGCGGAAATCTTCGTGGAGAGTTTTGTATGCTAACTCGGCGATCGCACCTGCTAATTCTACACCAGTCGGACCTGCTCCCACAACCACAAAAGTCAACAAAGCCCGGCGTTTTTCGGGATCATTTTCTTTTTCTGCGGCTTCAAAGGCGGAAAAGATCCGGCGACGTATTTCTATCGCATCTTCAACAGTTTTCAACCCAGGCGCAAAATCTTTCCATTCATCCTTACCAAAATAGGAATGGTTAGCACCTGTGGCGACAATTAATGTATCGTAAGGAATGACTTGATCATCCAAAACAACTTCTTGCGCTTTGGAATCAATATTATTTACTTCTCCCAACAATACTCGTGTATTCTTGCTTTTTCTGAGTACAGATCGCAATGGTGAGGAAATATCAGCAGGTGATAGCGTACCTGTAGCAACTTGATATAAAAGCGGCTGAAATAGGTGAAAGTTACGTTTATCGATCAGAGTAATATTTACATTCGCTTTCGCAAGAGTCTTAGCTGTATAAAGTCCACCAAAGCCACCACCAACGATTACAACTTTATGTGGTGCATTATTCTCAAGTGACGCTACCATAATAAATATTTCCTGTGTTAAGACGCTTGTAACTATTCTTAACAAGAATCTAACAAGATTATGGTATGTGCTGCGGCTTGTTTAGAACATTTGAAAAAATCACGAAAGTAGCCAAAGTTATGATTAAGAAAATTAATCCATATTTTGCAACCCCATCGCAATCTTACTGTGTTTTTCAATCTGCCCCATGACTTGTTTTGCGCGTTGAATCACCACATCTGGTAAACCCGCCAACCTTCCCGCTTCAATACCATAGGATTTATCCGCACCCCCTGGTTGAACTTGGTGCAGAAAAATAATTCTGTCGGGTAACTCCTTCACAGTCACCTGATAATTAGCCACATTCGGGAGAATACTAGCTAATTCATTTAATTCATGATAGTGAGTAGCAAAAATAGTCCGCGCCCGAATATCCACAGCGATGTATTCTGCAACCGCCCAAGCAATAGAAAGACCATCAAAAGTTGCTGTACCTCTGCCAATTTCATCTAATAATACTAAAGATTTCGCGGTAGCATGATTGAGTATATTTGCTGTTTCATTCATCTCCACCATAAAGGTAGATTGACCCGTAGCCAAATCATCCACAGCACCGACACGAGTAAAAATGCGATCGCACACCCCCAACCGCGCCAACCGCGCCGGCACAAAACTCCCAATTTGCGCCATCAACTGAATCAACCCCACCTGACGTAAATAGCAACTCTTACCACTCGCATTCGGACCAGTCAAAATCACTAAATCGGGGAGTGGGGAGTGGGGAGTGGGGAGTGGGGTATTTTCTTCTTCTCTTCCCAACTGAGTAGAATTAGGCACAAAAAACCCAGCAGGTAAAGACTGTTCCACCACCGGATGACGACCATCCACAATCATAATTCCTCGTCCCTCAACCATTTCCGGACGACAATAACCTTGCTGTACCGCCAACTCAGCCAAACCACACAACACATCAGCCGCAGCTACAGCACGGGAAATATTGCGAATAATTTCCGCCTGTTCTCCTACCTCTTCCCGCAACTCCACAAAAATCTCATATTCCAACTGATTTAAATCATCCCGCGCTGTGAGAATCCGCGCTTCCCGTTCTTTCAACTCTGGGGTGATATAACGTTCTTCATTGGTTAAAGTTTGCTTACGGATGTAATTATCAGGTACTTGGTCAGATTTAGAACGAGAAATACTAATGTAATAACCAAAGGTTTTATTAAATCCTACCTTTAAGTTAGGAATGCCAGTTTTTGCCCGTTCATCAACTTCTAAATTCGCAATCCATTGTTGGTCTGATTCGACTGTGGCTTTTCTCTCATCCAACATGGGATTCATCCCAGCACGAATTAACCCGCCTTCTTTAATGTGTATCGGTGGCGATTCCACAAGATGGGCGTGTAACTTTTGGGCTAATTCGGATAATTCTACAGGGACTCTCTGCAAAGCTTTGAGAAAAGGCGATCGCGCATCAATCACCAAGTGAGATAATTGCGGTAAGCGTGAGAGAGAATCAGCCAAAGCGACTAAATCTTTAGCATTAGCAGTTCCAGAACCAGCCCTTCCCGTCAGCCGTTCCAAATCGTAAATTTGCCGTAATAACTGCCGCAAATCTTGACGCAGGGGGGTATTTTCCATCAACTCTTGGATGGTATTTTGACGCGCCCCAATGCCTTTAACATCAACTAGCGGTTGCAATAACCAGCGCCGCAACGCCCGCCCGCCCATCGCTGTACTACTTCTATCTAATGCCCACAGCAGGGAACCGTGAAATGTGCTATCCCGGACTGTTTGCGTAATTTCCAGGTTACGGCGAGTTTGATTATCAACAATTAAATAGTCAGTAATGGTATATGTGCGTAACTTTTGCAGAACTATGGGGTTGACTTTTTGCATATCTTCCACATATTCCAGCAGACCACCAGCCGCCCGCACAGCTAAGGGAAGATGATCACAACCGAGTCCTTCCAGCGATCGCAGTTTGAATTTTTCTAATAATTTCGGTCTCGCTTCACCTTGGGAAAAGGGAACCTGCGATCGCAAGCTATAACAAAATGATGGTGGTAAACATTGGGGAAGATGGGGCGAAGTTTCTCCGGGACGCAACAAGCTACCCAAATCAGGGGCGTTTGTGGGAACCACCACCTCAGAAGGTTGCAACCGCATTAACTCCTGAGTCAGGTGTTCTAAATCACTTCCTTGAGTGGTGAGAAATTCCCCTGTAGAGATATCTGCATAAGCTAAACCCCAATGATTCACCGCAATTACCACAGCCGCAAGGTAATTATTACGACTGGATTTTAACATTCCCTCTTCCAGCAAAGTCCCTGGTGTGAGGATGCGGGTAACTTCGCGCTTCACCAAACCCACTGCTTCTGATGCGTCTTCTACTTGGTCGCAAATTACCACCGCATAGCCTTTTTCTACCAATTGGGTAGTGTAGCGTTCCCAAGCGTGGTGGGGTACACCAGTCATCGCCACGCGACCAACTTCGCCACCGTGTTTACTGGTGAGAACAAGTTCCAATTCTCTGGAGACAGTTACAGCGTCTTGGAAAAAAGTTTCAAAAAAATCTCCTACCCGATATAGCAGCAAAGCATGAGGATGTTTATCTTTGACTTCCACATAATGCTGATACATCTTACTCAGCTTACTGCGGTCTACCAATTGAGTATCCACGTGAGGCGCAGCAGGGATGTTGGGTTCCGTTGGTTGAGGTTCAGATTGAGAAGCAGTCATAGATGCTAAGGGGTGATGCACGGAGATTCCACAATACCTGATGATAGCGTGATGTGGAGAGTTAAGAGGCGATCGCTCAAACTTTTGTTATCTTATCGCTTAAAGTCATGAACAGGCGATCGCATGATGGGGAAGCTTGACGAACCTTATTCACATCCAGCAATTCCAAAAGCTTAGAGGCGTGTTTAATTTTGTGATACTCACCCTTGCTAGTGTTACGCGTAGCAGCTTTGAGACTGCGTTCTAGATTTTGTTTATCAATTGTCTCCACATTTAAAGTTTTAGGAATGGCATTTTCTAGAAAAGCCTTACCGTAAAATTTCTTTAGAGTTGCAATATCAGCAATAAACCAAGCCTCCATTGTTTGAACCATCAAATGACATTGACTATCATCAACTTCTGAAGGTTTATCCCAATTATCCCTAGACTTCAAATGTCCCCAAGAAGAATTTAGGGTTACAGGTGCTTCTGAGTCTACCAGCAAAATATTAAAAGCATTTGGATAAGATTTTAAAGCATTTCTAAAATCACGAAAAGCGTTATTACGAGAACCACAAATAGTAATATTCAATTTAAATTGTTTAAGAAATTGACTAAATCCTTTCCTAATCAAAGCTTTCGTATTTTTACCATCACCACCACCCTCTATATAAATCCGAATTTCTTTTACCATCGATTACCCCCAATTTCACCCATCCGCCAGAGGTCGCCAAGAGTATAATTTTCAAGCCAGTCTTTGAGTTTATCAGGTTCAATCCTGCGGAGGTGAGAACCTTTTTCATCTCGTTCACAAACTAATACTGATTCGGGATATTCACTCAAAGCAGAAACTAAAGCATCAGAATGAGTTGTCACTATTAATTGTGTTCTCTGTGATGCTTCAATTAGCATTTCTGCAATAGTTGGTAAAATATCTGGGTGTAAACCAATCTCTGGTTCTTCAAGACAAATAAGTGGAGGTGGAGTTGGGTCAAGTAGTAAAGCCATTAAAAATAAATAACGGAGTGTACCATCAGATAATCGATTTGCAGGAATTGGTTGACTTAGACCTTCTTCACGAATAAATATTTGTACAGTACCGCCATATATTCTTACACTCAATTCTTCGGCTGATTCATAAAACTTTTTTAAATTCTCAATAATTTTTCTGTTACCTATTTGATGTTGTAAGTTATTTAAAAATAGTCCCAGATTACTGCCATTTTCCAGAAGAGGATGTTCTGGTAAGTCAGTTTTTTGAGCATTTCTTGGTTCTGAATATCGCCCCATCTGCCAATGACGATATAAACCTATATTAGAAAATGCGGTGCTGAGATAAGAAAGTTCTGGATACAAATCTGGATCTTTTCGCTGAGATAAAACTGACTGATCAGGAATTAAATCTTCTCGTTTAAGAGAGCGTTTAAATTGTTTAGCTTCATCTATACTATTAATATTTAAAACCGGACGACCACCTTGATAACGATAGTAAAAATAAACATCATGTTCATCTAGATACCGTTCTTCATTTTCTACAGCTTCATCGATTAACTCTAGTCTTTGACCAACTTCTGTCAAGCTAACTTTATAATGTAGATTTTGGGTTCTTTGAGGATAATCTAAGGTAGTTTCAATTGTCGCCACTGGGTTTTCCTGTCCACCCTTCCACAGAAACTCACTTACTCCTCCACCTTGACGAAATGGGGCGGGTAAATCTATAGGTGTAGCCTTTAAAATTCCCAAAGCTTCAATTAAATTTGATTTACCAGAAGTGTTAGCGCCAATTAAGATATTTAGCGGTTGTAATTCAATTTCTTCACCTTCACTTCCATAGGAAAGAAAATTTTCTAATCGTATTTTGTGGATAAATCTCTTACCTTCCAATTGATTCTCCTATTTGCTTAATTATCTCAATTTCATGAATTTTATTTGCTTTCACTCTCAGTTACCCAATAGAATTTTATTATAGTTTCAGAGTAAGAACCTTTAGATTAATACATAAAAAGCCCCAACATTTAATGATAACGTGATGTGGAGGTTTAAGAGGCGATCGCTCAAACTTTTGTTATCTTATATCTTGCACCATTTGAAATCAGCTACAAAACCCGCGTGGAAATCAATTTCCGTGATAGCTAAAGTCCATTAAAATAGACTGAAATCTTTTCCCAGTCGTCTAAAGACGACTTTCGCTATCAGACGGGGGTTTGAACCTCCGGCGGGTGATTGCGACGGGTGCAAGATGTGAATTATGCTTTTCTGCGACTGCTGCGGCGTGTGGGTGGTGGTGTAGTTGGTTCATAAGCCTTCAAACCTTGATCACCCGTGAAAATTTCTACTTTCAATGTGCTACTGGTTTTAGCATAATACTCAGCTACAGTTTTAATTGTGGCATCTCCGATAGAAATCTTTCTAGATGCTAAAGTAGGCCATTGAGTAGCTAACTGTTTCAATGATTCTGAACTCCACAGTTCATCCACTTCAGTTGTAAAAACTTTCCAAGGTATAACTCCATCGGCTACTTTCACTAAAATATCAGCGAAAGCTTGAGCAATTTCATATCGTCTAGAATTAGCTTGTGCGATATGATTACCAGTTTCTATAATTGTCGCTAATGGCAGTATAAACTGCGTACCTTGTTCCTTTTCTAATTGAAAACGGGCTTCAACCCTGCTTTTATCCCATTTGTCATTATCAGTACCGCAAGTTTCTTTACCAGGAACAGCTAAATAAACGCAGAGTATTGATGTATCAATAATTAGAACCTTTTGCATATTTTGTTTTACTTATTCTCAGAAAGGCTCTTTTCAATTGTTCCTTTGGTTGCTAGCTTACCCAAACTACCTGATGCTAGTAACAAAGGAAGATTATCAATCTCTTCTAAAATAGTAAGTTTACTTTCTCCTGTTTCTGAATCTCGATGTGCGACCACGACAAACGGGACTATTTCAGGGCCTAAAGCATCGAGTAAAGCAGGGTTATGGGTAGTAATTAAAATATCAATATTTCTTTTGCTGCCAATTTCTCGGAGTATTTTGACAAGTAATTTAGCACGGGAGGGATGCAAACCATTATCTATTTCTTCAATTACCAGTTGACTACCTTCCGGTCGCGTGAGTAATGCTGTCAGAATTGCGAGAAAACGTAAAGTTCCATCTGACATACTCCTAGCATCAATTTCTGTAATCTCTCCAGTTTTCCATTCTTCTTGACAGTAAAGCATAGCATCTCTAGCAAATCTACCTACTTTTTCCGCCCAAACTTTTTTAATGTCACCTTCTGGTAAATCTTTGATGTAATTAGATAGTGCTGATTCGACTTCCTCCTTTTGCTGGTCAGATAAAGCTGCTAGTACACCAGCTATATTTGACGCATCGCTTTCTAGAGTCTCAGAAAGTTGTGAATAATCACGCATTTTAGAAGGTATGGGATTTAGAATAAAAGTTTTTTCTAAACTTGAAAGCACAACAATACTTATATTAGTTTTCAAAGGTAAATATACATTATTAAAAAAATTAAAAAACTCTTTCTTTTTTTGCAAGTTTCCTATTGAATCATATTGACCAAATTGTTTTAAATCACTAAAATCAAAACTAGGCTCAACTGATTTTAAACCACTTTTTGTATAAAAAATTGTGTTTTTTATAGTCAATGCTTTTAACTGCTCTAATTCACTATTTTCTTGCAAATTTCGAGGTTCAATATATTCTTTTATCACTCTCACTTCAGGTAGTGTTTGTGTTTGAATAACATATAAATAATCTGTATTTTCATCCTCACCCTGCACTAGCACCTTTAATGTAAATTGAGACTCTGGTTTACGAGCAGCCCAGTCTACACCACCTCGAATAGAAGCAAGTGTTTTATCTCCTGCTAAAGCTGCTTCAATATTTTCACCTTGCGCTATCCTTTGCAAAAATTCCAACGCTTCAACTACATTAGACTTCCCACTGGCGTTAGTACCAATCAGAACAGTCAAAGGGTCAAGAGGAAGTTCCGCATAACGGAAACTTTTCCAATTCTCCAGGATGAGTTGTTTCAACATAATCAACTCCAATACTCTATTTTTCTTACTTATACCAATTCTACGAACACAAAGATCCCCGACTTATTCAATAAATCGGGGATCTGATTCTCTGTTGAGTCCACAAAACCTTTACATCAGTTTCAAATCGGTGTACTCCGCCAAGATATCATCAGATGTTAGGGTATCGCCTTCAGCTTGGGGAGTCCAAAGCACTTCAATCGCTAAAAGTTGATCACCGGGAATACCACCAATTCGTCGCAAGGCTTGACGCAAATCATCAGAACTGTTAATTGCTGGGATTTCAAATTTGCCTAATGTCGCCGCTAATAAGGTGACAATCAGATATTCTCCAGGGCCTTCACTAATTAATTGGGTGGGGTTGTCGATTTGGTCAGCAGCAGGTAAAGCATCTTTATCCAAGGCTGATTTCAACTGGTTGTTGACATTAGATAGAGTTTCTTCACTAAACTTGCTACGTTCTGCTAATGACAACCGATTAAACTGACCTTCAGCCGCATTTAATTTCACTTGCTGCGTTCCACCACCTCCATATACCCAGTATTCTGGATGACGGAGTAAGGCTAAACTCGCTTCTTGCAAAATTTCTGCTCTTCCTTCTGGGGAATTAGTATCAGCAGATTCGGCGATTTTGTTGAGTTCATCTTGCAAACCACGGGCTTGTGCTAACAAACCAACTTGCAAACGAGTTACAGATACAGCCGGATTGCTGCTATAGCCTACATCTTCGCCTTCACCATTACTAACACGGCGGAAGGTTTGCACTAGGAAGTTAGCGATCGCAAAGAAGATTAAAATGCTAAATATACCGCCAAATCCGCCGCCAATACCCCAAAAGGGAATCAAGAACGGAAAGCCAAAGCCACCACCACCAGGATAGTAACCTCCGCCACCAGGACGCGCTGGTGTGTAGGTACGGCTAGAAGGCGCTCTAAAGCCTCCACGACCACCGAAGCCACCGCCACCGATGCGACCACCACTGCGGGCGGCTAATGCTCCATCAGCATGGCTCAGTGCTAAAGTTAACACTAGGCTGAAGAGCAAGAAAATTTTGAACAGAGATTTGATCGTTTGTTTTAGTTTGTTACGCATAACACAGACACTTGAAAATGTATTACTTATGATTGCTTTCCAGGCTAGTAGAAATCTTATGCTTCCTGGAATCATGTCAGATCGGAACTAGGACAACACGGCGTAAATAAACCAACCATTAAAGGTAAAGGTCAATGAAAAGCCTATAGAATAAGCTTTTTGACTTTTGACGAACGCCCTGCTGTGCTAGTGAGTTTTTGATTGACCGTAGCTTTTGTTAATATTCATTTCTTTTTTGGCTACATCTCTAATTTACCGCGTCTTATCTTGGTTAGACAGTCAGCGGAGGGGGGATTTCTGTAGTAGATAACCGTACATCAACAATAACCACGATTTACCGCCAGTGGTTCCATTACGGCTCCTCCCATATATATACAATAAAATTTTGCTTATAACTCTGCCATAGGAGTTTCGCTGAATATTTTTATACATTCTGTGTAATAGTAACTTGATGCACATATTTACAAAATGACATTTTAACTAGCGTCAGTAAGCTGCCATCATGATTTTTAGGATTGTTAGCAAACTAGCTGATGTGAGAGCAAGTTGATGATGATCACAAAAACTCTTACTTTTCCAGAAAAATCTAGATAAGCGACTATATGTGCCACCAAAAACTCATGCTGATTTTGGCATTTTGGCATCACATCCACGGTTATTTAGGATAATCTATATAATATAAACAAGCTTTAGTAATCTTTGTAGCAGTTTATTAGTCCGAATTTTGGCTATAATTTGCAACTTTTATTTATGCTTTGATGGCAATAATAAAATTCTGGAAATTTATCAACCAATCATATAATTGACCAATACTTCACAGAAAAAATAAATAATTTCCTATACTTAATGTTCTAAAATATTGCTGAGATATTTGTAATGCATTGGCTCAAAAAAATAGAAAATTATGTTTTTTAAAGCGATATTTTACAGAGTGACAATCATGTATACAAATATTTCAACCTTGTCTTTACTAATTACAGGGGGTAAAAATTTCTGTCAAGAAATGTGTAAAACTCTGGTTTGTCCAGTATAGCTGTTAGCTAAAATGATAAAAGCAGGACAAATTAGATACAGAGCTAACCAATTCTATGGTGAAATTCTTACAAAAAATGTGGCTCAAAATATAGTGGTTACAGCATCCATAGCAAGTATGATTTGAGGAGCCAACACGTTACAAAAAATGTTGGAGATACGGAAACTGCCAATCTCAACGTAGCAGATATCTTCACGCAACAAAGCATCCTATTTCATCTTTAGTTCACTTCTTTGCTGAAGCTACAACCAAGTAAATACTGATGAAAAATTTTGATCGGCAGAAAACAGGAAATATCAAAGTCAAGTAAGGCTAAATGCTGTACCTGAATTTCAGTATTAACGCTTGCATCCTATTTGAATTAAACTTATCAAAATTAGCATGGAAAATATCTCACCACTGCCAACAAAAATTAGAGACCAAACCGCATCTCCTGATATTCTGGTAATATCCCATCTTTTTCTGCCAAAAAAAGCAGTCATCGGGGAATATATCTATAATCGCTGTCTTCAAGATCCAGAGCGGGTAGTTGTTTTGGCGGCTGGTTGTACTGGCGATCAAGCATTTGATCACGCTCAACAGTTTCCCGTATATCGCTGGCCAAATTCTCGATTCTGGCTGGGTAATTTTATTGGAAGTTTCGTACAGCCTGCTATCGATTTAGTTTGCTCGTTCGTCCTAGCCATCAAACTGTATTTACGTTATCACTATCGTTATATTGAGTGGGGTCACGGCTACGCGTTTCCGGCGTTGTTGCTATTGAGCTATATTCTACCCATCCGCTTTTTTATTCATCTGCATGGTAGTGATATTCTAGATACTGTACAAAATCCTGTATGGCGATCGCTCTTTAAATGGACTCTGAAACGCGCCGAAGGAATTGTTTGCAACAGTTACGTTACTCAAGATTATCTCCGCAAGACTTTTCGCTTACAAACTCCTACCCATGTGATTCCACCGATAGTCAGACCAGAAAAATTTGGTGTAGAAAAGAATCAAGGCAATCTTGACAATTTACGTCAACGGGTGCGGAAAGCGTACAATATTCCCGAAACAGCAATCGTGATTCTTTCGGTAGGAAGACTAGTCAAGCAGAAAAGCTTTGAACGTGTGATTGAAAATTTACCACTACTGCTAAATGTTGGAGTCGATGTTCACTATATAATTTGCGGTCAAGGGCCATGTGAACCGGCATTAAAAACTTTAGCGCAGCGCTTGCGGGTAGACAAGCGGGTACACTTGACTGGATATGTACCTGAGGGCGAATTAGGTAGCTATTATGCAGCCTGTGATCTGTTTGCCATGTTAACTTTGTCTGATACCAAAGCCTATATACAAGGTTTTGGCATTGTCTACTTAGAAGCCAGTTACTTTGGTAAACCTGTGATTGCTTCTCGTTTAGGTTCTGTGATTGATATTGTTCGTCATGAAGAAAATGGTCTGCTGGTGAATTCCAAATCTGGATATGAAGTTTTTCAAGCTTTCAAACGATTGTGTAATGACCAACAGTTACGGGAAAAACTCGGTCGCAAAGGTAAAGAATTAGCCAGACGCAAAACCCTTCACCGTTCGCTGTACCTTTCTGAACCGATTCCTAATGGTTTGTTGAATTAACCACCCCCGACAATGGTCACTATTTCTAAGCGATCGCTTGGCTGTATTTGCGTTTGTGACCAAAATTGACGGTGTAAAATCTCACCGTTATACTCCACTGCGACTAAACGGGGATTAAAACCCAACTGTTGGAGTAAATCTGGTAAAGAAGTTTGGGACAAGCAACTACGACTTTCCCCATTTACCTGGAGGGTAATTTGATTAGACATCTTCAAGTGCTGAGTTGTAGACTGGTTATGGTTTAATGCGATGCAGCTGGGAAACCAAATATTGTGTCACCAAGGTAGGCTGTTCCGCTTCGATGATAGCTCGTACCATCGCTACACGTTCCGCTCCCGCCTCAATCACATCGTTGATATTATTTGCATCTATACCCCCAATGGCAAACCAGGGAATTGAGCTATTTCGAGCGGCGTAGCTGACATACTCTAAGCCGACTGCTGCTTTATCTGCTTTCGTAGGAGTTTCATAAACTGGGCCGACACCAATATAGTCTGCACCTTCAGCAATTGCTTTTTGCATTTCGTCAGCATTTGTAGTCGAACGCCCGATTAAACGCTGGTGTCCGAGTAGTTGTCTGGCCATACCAATGGGCATATCTTGCTGTCCCAAATGTACCCCATCGGCATCCACCGCCAAAGCTAAATCCACTCGGTCATTAACGATAAACAAAGCGCCATAAGAATGGCATAGTTGCCGTAATTTTGTCGCCTGTTCCAGACGCACGGTGTCATCAGTGGTTTTATCACGATACTGCAAAAGAGTTAATCCCCCTTTGAGCGCCGCTTCCACTGTTTGTAACAACGTTTCCGAGGCAGAAGTGACTAGATATAAGTGCGATCGCCACAGCAGTTGATGGCGCTGGTAGCCCATTAAACTACTTTCTAAAGTATAAACACGGTAGCGCATCTGTTTAAATGCTTTACCCATATTGGGATGGTAAAGCTTACCGTATTCTTCCAGCACCCGCATTGCTTCTTGGACGCGGCAAAAATTTGCTTGTAATAACGCTTTAATACTAGAGCGTTGTTCTTCCTGGGGATGGGTCAAATCCGTACCGGGGTCACCTGGTGTATCTCGCGCCGCCCGCAGTTCCGCAGTATGCCAATGAGCCAACTCTTGGCGGAGGTACTTGCATTCCCCCAGCAATTGAGCATTATTCAACCCAAAGCGACACCATTCTTCGATAATTCGCAAGCCTTCACGAGCGCGGTCTAGATTGGCATCTAAAATGCGGTAAACAACTTGCTGTACTTGCGCTTTTTGGCTGTGTGGCTCGACCATGACGACAACCCGATTAGGACTTTCGTTAAATGACGTAATATCAACATTTTTAGACATTTGGATGAAAAATTTTTAGTCTGGCGATATAAAAAACGAGTAGAGCTTGACTATACATTTATACATAAGTAACTTTTTACATAGCTGCTCAATTATTAGGGACGATTTTATAATATATCTTAAACTGGACAAAAACCATATACGCCGTTGTGTAATTAGGTCTGTACATCAGATCAGATCCACTTAATCAGTTATACCTAAAGTCGCTTGGGTCGAGGAACTTTAACGTAGTTTGCCGAAGGCATAACCCAACACTTTCACGAATTTATTGGGTTTCACTTTGTTCAACCCAACCTACCAAAAATATATTTTCTGACAAGTATTCCTGGGAACTTGATATGATAGCTGACGTGGCGTATCCAGAGAAATTAGGAACCACAGATGAATACAGATTATATAGCCATCCTATTTGATTTATGAATTTAGCGTGCGCGAAGCGCCTACCGCCAAGTCGCCCGCGCGCAGCGATTGTAGGTCGCCAAGTGAAGTAGGACTGTTATATCTCATTAAAATGAGCAGCGCTGGATGTAATAACGCACTTTAATCGCAAACAAGATTTCTATTTTTGCTAATGACAATTGTTCCATCTCAAATAGAGCCAATTTTGTTTTTTTAGGTGACAATAATCGAGCCATTTATTATGTTGTATTTTAGCGAGTTTATTTTTGATATTTATATAAAATATTGAGCTATGAGTTCTAATTTATCTCTAGGAATAATCCAGTACTTTTGACAATGCTATTTCTGATATTTTCTATTTAAAACTTATTAGGATAAATGAATAAATGAGTGTACCAAAAGCAAATGACCAAAAGCAGCTTCCCCTTTCTGGTGGTAGTTCTTCTTTAAGTACATTAAGTACAATACCTCCGGCTAAAAAGGCAAAGAAAACTGCAATTACTGCTTGATTAATTTCCGTAAATCTGCCAATTAACCAACCAAAAAATATGGCGCTTGCTAACAACCAGCGTCCAATTTGGTCATATATCTTTTGATGATTTTCGCGTAAAGCATGATCATTGACGACAAAATGCAGCGCCATAGCAAAAGAAAATAATAATAAACTCTTGATACTTGACTCTTCTCGTTTTACTAGCAAGTAGCCAATTAAGAGGTTATAAATCGCAAAAGCAGCAATGTGTAGCCAAAAAACAGATAAATAAGTTATATCTGCATTTCTGGTTTTGTGACGACGTTGACGCGACGTTTTTGCAACTCGCTCCAAGCCATAAAAAACTGTTAAACCTAAAAGTGCTACGAAATAAACATGATGTTCTAAAAAACTCAGTCCCATCTTCACACTGCTTTGGAATGTTACTTGTGCTTGACTCAGTTCTGGCAAAATGTGGATAAATACGTAAGCAACAGATACCCCACTCCCAAAGGATAAACAACGACTGTGTAGTGTATTTTTGAGGAATCTTAGTTTACCTGAAAACAAATGTATAGTGGCTAAGGCGATCGCTAAAATCCCAGTGTTCATGCTTTATTGTGGTATTAATAATTACGCCCTATAAATAGCAGATTTTTTAAGTTGTCAGTTCCTTAAGTCATAAAGCCGAAACAATTATCGACATTATAGTGTCTAAGGGTATAAAACTTGATTGTGAGGACTTATCTCAAGTGGATTTATTCAATTATGTATTCTGAATATCATCAAGCAGAAATCAATACTCAGGTTAACAGATCAAATTCTTCCCTGGAATTAGTCATACCTTTGGTTTCTTCTATCTTGTCTTTCACCCTTGGTTTAGGAGTGACAAGTATAACCTTACTAGGTATCAACCCCGGTAGGGTATTGGCTCAAATGCCATCTGTAGAAAGCACCGTGTCTGAAGTTAAAGTGTTATTTGTCAACCCAAGTGTGGGAAATAACACCTTGGCTAATGGTAGTGAAAGCGCTCCTTTGCAGACGATTACTCAAGCTTTGCAAGTAGCCTCTCCCAATACAGTGATTATGCTCTCCCCAGGGACTTATAGTGCTGACACTGGAGAAGTCTTTCCCCTCAAGCTCAAACCGGGTGTTGCTATTCAAGGCGATGCTAGCAACAAAGGACAGGGGATAACGATTCAAGGCGGTGGTGGATTTCTCAGTAACAGATTTGGCGGTCAAAATGTCACAATCATCGGCGCAGACGAAGCCGTGTTAACTGGGGTAACGGTGACCAATCCCAATCCTCGTGGCTATGGTTTGTGGATTGAATCGAGCAATCTCGTGATCACGAACAACACATTTACTGGTAGTACTCAGGATGGGATTTCCATGACTGGTAACAGTGCGCCCACAATTAGCCAGAATTACTTTCATCGCAATGGGGCGAATGGGATGACCATTGGCGGTGATTCCCAACCGGAAGTGCGGGAAAATGTCTTTGATCAAACAGGATTTGGCATAAATATTACCCAAAATGCGGCTCCTCTATTGGTGAGTAATCAAATTCAGAACAATCGTTCTGGGATTATAGTCCAAGCCAACGCGCGGCCGATTTTACGGAATAATATCATTCAAGGTAATAGAGAAGATGGTTTAGTGGCGATCGCCCAAGCCATCCCCAACTTGGGTACTATTGCTGAACCAGGTGGTAATCAATTTAGCAATAATACTCGCCATGATATTAATGCTAGTGCGACGAAGGAGATGATTCCTGCGGCTGGTAACAACTTGACCCAAAATCGCATTGCTGGCAAAGTAGATTTTAATGCTCAAACAGCACCCACGGCTAATCTCCCTAAGCGTACTGTTGTGGCAAATCGTGCCGTCCCATCCCAGGGAGAAATTACCTTTTCTGCTGCCAATCAGTCTAATCAGTCACAGATCAATTATGTGAAGATTGATCCCAATATTGTAGAATTCACTGCCCCCCAGTCACCATCTCCAGGGCAATTAGCGACCACATCAGCAGCACCTCCGTTTGGGGAATCACCTCTGTTACCAATTCCCAATGGTAATACTCGCCCAACTCAGCCAACTGCATATGTAGCACCTGCTAGAGTTCAGCCGGGTGTACGTTATCGGGTAGTAGTGAATGTCACAACTGATCGGGAACGAGCTATGGTGCGAAACTTGGCACCGGATGCATTTCCGACTATACGGCAAGGTCGTAGAGTTATGCAAGTGGGAGTTTTTAGCGATCGCAATAATGCCGATGAAATACTCAGAGTTCTGAAAAGTAACGGGTTAAATACTACACTTGAGCCGTTAAATTGATTTTTCTTAAAGGTAGTCTAAAATACAGAACCTCAGCCCCAAGCCCTCTCCTTACACAAGTGATTAAATTACTCCAAATCTTTTTTTTGTAGGGTGTGTTGTCGTGTAGCGCAACGCACCAGCCTAGATTTTCGGTGCGTTAGGACTAAAGTCCATAACGCACCCTACGCAAATAAAGATTTTTAGACTTGTGTGTACACGTTAGGTTACACCTTGACTTTTTGGTAGAGGGGACAAGGCATAATGGTTTTTCCTGCCCAATCTGTTAAAGAATGTTCATCGTGATAATGCCGATGACTTTGCATCAACAAGCGCCAGGCTTCTTGGGCATCTAATAAATTAAATTTATCGGCATAATCAGTTTCTAATATCTCTCGAACCATGACATAGTAATCAGAGTTCATTCCTGGAAAAATGTGATGTTCTGTATGGTGGGAGAAATTAAAATGCAATAAGTCAAAGATTTTATAAACCCGTAAAGATGTTGAATTTACCAGTGGATCATTAACATTGGTCATCGGACACAGCAAATGATTCGTATAAATATAAAACATCAAGCCGGCATTACCAATTGCAATCGGTAAAAAGTAGCCAAGTATGAGTTTTAGGGGGTCAAATTCTAAATAGGCTAGGATAGCTAAATGAATGATTGATATCAGAAAAATTTCACCCGCGATCGCTCGACGATCTTTAGCACTAACTGTAAATGTAGCCTGAACATAATCGACGGATTTACTATTAAAAAATAGTACCGAAGTTAGATTGCGAAAATTATGTACTCCCCAGGCCGAAGTCATTCCCACTATGAGCCAAAAAGGATTGACTTCTAGAGAAGGCACAAATAGATTATGAATCCATTTACCCCAGGTTTTAGGCTGTTTCTCTAAGTAATTGCGATCCGGATCACCCAAGTCATTGGTTTGATTATGATGTACCCGGTTATGAACCGACTTCCAGAAAGTTGGCGGCATCCACAACATTGTTAGCCCTAGAAAACTAAAAATATAGGATAATTTTGAGTTTCTAATCACGCTACCGTGCATCAAATCGTGGGAGCTAAATAACAAGGCAATCACACTATTGCCCATAATAATTGTTAGAGGTAAATATAACCATAAAAGATAGATTGACCAATTATCTAAATGAGATGCTATCATCCAGCCAAGGATCAAAATCGCTAGATTAATTACCAGGATGAGTAATTTACTTGCATCGGGTGCAAATGCTTCAGGTGGAAGCCGAGAACGTAATGCTTTCGCATAGGTTACCTGGTTAAGCAATCTCTGTTCAGTATTCACATTCATGGATGATTTTCACACAACAAATTTAACTAAAGCTCTGCAAAAACTAACAGTTTCCCGGCAAGTTTAAGGCAAGATATTTATTTACAATAACACAATCTGTATTCATCACAATTTCTTTAGTATTTTTACACTTAAACGTAATTTGTATTTTTGTATAATAAATATTAGTAAAAATAAAATCATCCTAGTCTGATATCTGGCGAAATCAAAATTTGAGAATGGTTAAAAACCTTCACTAGGGTCACACAGATATAGATCACTTCATATATAATCAGCGATTTTGATAGTATAAAGTTCTTCCTGGGGATTGATGCGTTATCGCTTGTCATCAGACATGGCTTTCAGTTTTGATGTAAATGAATCAGAGTGATCACTGGTTGCTGGAGTAAATTGTCCAATGGGTGGATGATTGGCAGATGGTGGTAATAATTTTGTCTGCTGCTGCGGTTTTGGTGATGGGGAGTTTCTCTGAAAATTATTTTGTGAGTTCAGCCTAGCCTGAGTAGCAGTGGCAGCAGTGCTGAGAGTGGAAGATGCTAATATGTTTTTTGCTGGTTTATCCTCATATTCTGCATTTATTGGTTGTAGGGTTGCCGTTTGAGTTGGCCGATACCGATTGCCTACCATAGCAGGTAAAGGCTTGGGTGTAACTGGTTGAGGAACAGATGCTGACTCAGTGGGAATTTGTGGTTGGATAGGAGGTAGAACTGGTGCAGCCAGTTCAGTCAAGCTTTCAGGAAACTTGCTACAAATCAGGCGTTCAAATTCCATATTGAAATGATAAATAACCTGGCCTCGTCTCTGCCAAAATGCTAAGATTTGCTGCACTGAAATTCCTTTATAGCGACCTTGATATAATGCTTCAACGACTGCCAAGTGCAGCCATTTTACTGGGTATTGGCTTTGCCAACGGTTAATTAGCTCACTGGCAGTATGGCCACTGAGGTCAAAACTATAATGAGTTAATAGAGCTATTGCCAATTCGGCAGAGGACTGTGAGGCTGTTGTGATCATGGGACTATTGGCTTCAGACGAGGGGTATAAATTGTCTGCCCAACGCTCATAGCGTATCGTGTTTTTAGCTATAGGATTTGTTACCAAGAGTTTCCAAGCTGATAAACAGTGTCTTTCATTTTACTTGGTCAATTGCTGACTGTCTAAACAATATAGGTTGAATTAATTTTTGACGTTCGCTGGGTAGCAACTAATGCCTGATAAACCATTGCAGCTACTTCGGCGCGTGTTGCTTCCCGCATCGGTACAAGTTGTTTAGGGTTTGGGTAATTGACCACAATTCTTTGCTGTGTAGCAGTTATAACTGCTTGACGAGCATAATCGGGAATTGTCTGACTATCAGTATAGGTGAGTAAGGTATTGTTATTAACTGTTGGTAGGGTAAGTCCATTCACTAGGGAGACAATTACCTGTAGCCTTTGCACATTTTGGTCTGGGCGGAAGGTGCGATGACTTGTCTGTTCGCCAAATCCACTCACGAAGCCACCTCTGGCGGCAACTTGTAAGGCTTGATAAGCCCAAAAATCTGGGGATACGTCTGTAAAATCTGGTGCGGGGCGTTTGGGTGGGGGATTAAAGGTCACTGCTACTAAAGCCGCATATTGGGCGCGAGTCATGGGTTTATCTGGTTGGTAGCTACCATCAGCAAAACCATGAGTTAAATTCATGCTAGCTAACCCCCGAATAAATGCTTCTGCCCAATGTCCGCTAATGTCGTTAAAGGAAGGGAGATTCACATCGGGGCTGACAATATAGGGTGACGAGATCGCTTTCTCCTGACTGCTGGCTACCAAGGCTTGATAAATAAATGCTGCCACTTCACCACGAGTTATATCTCGCATCGGTTCTAGTTGTTCGGTTTGGGGATAGTTAACCACCAGCAAGGCTTGGGTGGCGACTGCGACAGCATTAGTGGCATACGTGGGAATTTGAGCGCGATCGCGGTACACATTTAACACCTGAGGATTACCGTTTGTTAGTTTTAAGCCATTAACTATAGATACTATGGCTTGTACTTTCGTCAAATTTTGTCCGGCTCGAAACGTTCCATCGGGAAAGCCACTAATGAAGCCCATTTCAGCCGCTTGCAAAATGGCTGAAGCTGC
Organism: Nodularia sp. (in: cyanobacteria); assembly: GCA_007692755.1. Taxonomy (GTDB): domain Bacteria; phylum Cyanobacteriota; class Cyanobacteriia; order Cyanobacteriales; family Nostocaceae; genus Nodularia. Next base: position 114,921 of record REBL01000256.1, read on the forward strand.
CCAAAAGCTGGGGTTGACATCTGTAAATTTACTACCTGGATTTATTTTAGGTAACTGAAAAGTTTTGGCAATGATTGCCGCATACTGAGCGCGATTGATGGGGGCATTTGGGGCAAAACTGCCATCGGGAAAGCCGCTAATCGCTCCTCTTTGCACCAACGCTTCCACAAAATCTGCCGCCCAATGCCCCGCTAAGTCAGAAAAAATACTGGAACCACCTGAGATGCGGCGAGGATTATCTTCTAGGACAGCGATAAAATCCACCCTTCCCTGAATTTGGGTAGGATTCAACTGATTACCGACTGAAACGAGGGGCTGAGGTGTGGTGTTGTGTAAATCGAATCTGCCATTAGCATCAAAAATATTACCTGCCGCATCTTGGTTATTACCTAAATCAGGGATAGCGTCACCATTGACTAACATCCCGCCTTGGGTATTTTGGGTAATCAGATTATGACGCAGCACTGGTCTAGCGTTGCGAGAAAGAGCGATCGCGGAACGGTTCTCGGATATTGTATTATCTGCGATCAAGGGGGCAGAAAAATCGCTAATGGCTATGCCCAAAGAGTTTTTTTCAAATGCATTCCGCAGCACTTCTCCTTTGCTATGACGCGCCATCATCAAGCCACTGGCGGCATTTTGTCGAAACACATTATCCAGAATGGCGGGTTTAGCAGTCCCAGTCACAAATATACCTTCTCGACCACAGTTAATGAAAGTATTATTAGCCACATTTGTTGCTGCCGACTCAATCCAGACACCAGTACCTTTAGATATGGGGTTAGTGACAGTTACACCTAAGAGACTAGCGTTACCTTGTAAAAGTAATGTTATGCCTTGTATACCAAAGCTGGGACTTTGATATTCACCACTCCCGGAAATCACAATCCCGGCACCTTTGTTAGCTTCGTTACCGACAACTGTCACCCCCGTAGCAATAAATATGGGAAACACTTCACCATTAGCTGCGTTGTAAGTCCCAGATGTCAACTGAATAATAACAGGTGTTTTGCTGGCTTTTAAGGCACGGGTGAGACTTCTAAACGGACTCGACCGAGAACCAGCATTGGTATCATTACCCTGGACAGGATTGACATAGAGTGTGGCCACGAGGGTGGAGTTTACCATTGATTATTCAGACGCAATTGTATAAGTTAAAAGTGTCAAGTTATGACTTATAACTTATACCAATTAGACATATCAGACAAAAAATGTAAAGTCGCTCCATGAAACGACTCTACAAGGGTTCACTCTCGATGCATATTTGCATTCGGTCGATGACTACTTTCGCTCAACTTGCACTTAAGCAGATAAGTTTCTTTTTTCCCAAAAACACATCCTATAACTCTTGCATGGTCAGGGTTTGAGGGGTTAATTCTTGGATAAATTTAGTCCAGATTTCGTTAGGTATCCAAATTTTAGATAAATCTTTTTTGGCAATTAGCAAAAAATAAGGAGAGCTACCAATGCGGCTCTCCAGATCATTAGGGTTCATCTACTACACACAGAATAGCTTTTTAGGTGTGAGGGGTGTAACCTCTTTTTCTGCTTTCTTTGTAAAGATATGATGAAACAATTCTGTAAAGAACTGATAAATACTTAAGTATTCAGCTTTTTTTCGACTAATTCATTCGTTAGCTGAGGGTCAGCACGCTTGTCAGTTTTCTTCAAAACCTGTCCCACAAAGAAGCCTTTCAGCTTTGTATTACCGTTGCGATACTTTTCTAGCTCTTTGGGGTTAGCAGCGATCGCTTCATCAATGATCGGTTCTAGTACACTAGGATCAGTGATTAACTCTTGACCTGCAAAGGCTTTCTCCGGGGAAACACCATCAAGTAAATCTGGTAGCTTTTGTTTAGCTTGGGCGTTGCTAATTTTCCCTGATTCAATCAGAGTAATTACCTCAGCTAAATGGGCGGGAGTCAAGGCAATTTCAGTAATACTGAGTTTTTGCTTATTCAAATAGGCGGCGATATCTTGAGTAATCCAGTTAGCAGCAGCTTTGGCATTTGCACCAGATTTAATTGCAGTTTCAAAATAATCAGCCACGGTGCGGTCTTCTGTCAGCACCCGTGCATCATAAACCGAAAGCCCCAAGTCACTTTCATAATGATGGCGTTTGTAGGCGGGAAGTTCGGGAAGTTCGCTGCGCCATGCTTCTAATTGCGTGTTAGACACCTCTATGGGAGTTAAATCTGGTTCAGGGAAATAGCGGTAATCACTGGAACCTTCCTTCACCCGCATACTACTTGTGCGTTGAGCGCCTTCTTCCCAAAGGCGAGTTTCTTGGATAATGGTTTCGCCCGCTTCTATAGCCGCAATTTGGCGTTCAATTTCGTAATCAATCGCCCGTTGAATGGCGTTGAACGAGTTCATATTTTTAATTTCTACCTTCACGCCAAACTTTTCTCGCCCCACTGGACGCACGGAGATATTGACATCGCAACGTAGAGAACCTTCTTGCATATTGCCATCACTGACACCGAGATAACGCACAATGCGGCGGATTTCTTGAGCGTATTCAGCAGCTTCTTCACCAGAACGCAAGTCAGGTTCCGAGACAATTTCCACTAATGGCACACCTGCGCGATTGTAGTCTACCAGAGAATAGCTAGATCCAGATAGGCGATCGCTTCCCGCGTGTACCAATTTTCCTGCATCTTCCTCCATGTGCAAACGAGTCACACCAATGCGTTTACGAATTGGGTTCCCCTCAGCATCTACCATTTCGATTTCTAACCAACCATGTTCAGCAATGGGGAGGTCATATTGAGAAATTTGGTAATTTTTGGGCAGGTCAGGATAAAAATACTGTTTACGGTCAAATTTGCTATATTTAGCGATTTCGCAATTCAAAGCCAAGCCAGTTTTCACAGCATATTCCAGGACTTTTTCATTCAGTACAGGTAAAACCCCAGGTAAACCCATGCACACAGGGTCGATGTTAGTATTAGGGTCAGCACCGAAAGCTGTAGAGCTATTGGAGAAAATCTTGGTATTGGTACTCAGTTGACAATGGGTTTCTAGACCAATAATCGCTTCGTACTCAGTTTTTACAGTCGTAGCAGCAGTCATACTATTATTGCTATTCATACTATTAATATTAGTTTAGCCGTCTGTCGCTTCCAGACGGGTATTACGAAAATACCTGTGCGAAAAAGGTGGTTTGAGGAATGGGGATTTAATCAAATACAGAACCTCACACGCAGCCTCTCTGGTTGGTAAGGCTACATCCCGCCAGGAACTTAAGTTCCTGGCTAATAGCTAAAGTCCACTGAAGTGGACTAGATTGAGTTTGTTATTGAGTCCTCTTAAGAGGACTTGTGCTGTGAGACTTGGAATTTATTCCGAGGCGGACTGTGCGCCAAGTCTTATGTGTAACCCACATTCTTGGTAAGGGTAAGTGGAGACTTTAACGCAATTTCAAAGCGGGGTGAGGTTCAAAACCAGATTTGGATGTAATTTAAATTCCTAAGTATTGACGGTTGCAATCTCTATACTTTTTCTAGTATTTTACGAATACCGCCCAGCAACTCAATGAATAGCAACACTCGCTTACAGAAAATTTTAGCTAACACACCTGTGGGGATTGTACTACCAGCCATTGCCCAACTCAATCTACCTAACTGGTGGTTAGCCGGGGGTGCAGTGCGAAATACAGTGTGGTGTGCAGTATTTGGTCAAAAATGTCGTTTATTCATCAAAGACTTCGATATTGCCTTTTTTGATGAATCAGGAAACCGTTCTCAGGAACTAGTCGCAAAAGCAGAATTAACCGCACAATTTCCCAATGATCAGTTTGACGTGAAAAATCAAGCTAGTTTTGCCCGTTGGCGTTCTGGACGCACACCCTACACCAGTACAGAACATGGGATTCAAGATTGGCTGCACACCGCTACATCTGTGGGAGTTCGACTAGATGCACAAGGGGAATGGCAATTTTTTACTCCCTACGGCTTAGAAGACCTATTTGCGGGAATTATTCGCCCCACACCAGCACATATCAACAACCCCGACGCTAACAATAAAGCATCTGAATTTATTGCCAAATGTCCTGACCTGCGATTAGCATAAATTCAATTGCTTGTGTTCCGCTGTTCTCCTGATGCCAACTTTTCCATGATGTCATTACCCGCTTTTGTTCTCTCTACACTTTACTGATTCAGCTTTTTCAGTTCATGTTTAGAAACCAGCGGGTAATGGATAGAAAGGCTTTTTAGCGCATATCATACCCGAACAAATTCGGATCTACTTCTCCTAACTTTAAATCTGCTAAACCATACTCAGCCCATCGTCTGTTTACCGTCGCAGCGATATCAGGATCTGATTCTAAGGGCGAACCCCATTCATGATCAGTTTCTGGTGGAATCTTTGTCGTCGCATCAATTCCCATTCGTCCACCTAAACCAATTTTCTCACTAGCAAAATCCAAGGTATCAAAGGGTGTATTCGGCAAAATAAACACATCTCGACTGGGGTCAACTTTGGAACTAATCGCCCACACTACTTGACGCGGATCACGAATATTTATATCTTTATCCACGACAATCACAAATTTGGTGTATGTAAATTGGGGTAAAGCACTCCAAAATGCTAAAGCCGCCCGCCGCGCTTGTCCCGGATATGCTTTATCAATGGAAATAATCGCCGCTTTGTAACTCAAAGCTTCCATTGGTAAGAAGAAATCGACAATTTCAGAGACTTGTTGCCGCAGAATAGGAGTATAAATCCGATTCAGCGCGATCGCCATCATCGCTTCTTCTTTAGGTGGACGGCCGCTAAATGTGGTTAGATAAATGGGATCTTTGCGGTGCGTCATACACTGGAACCGCACCAATGGCGAATCTTCTACGCCACCGTAGTAACCCATATGATCACCAAAGGGTCCATCTGGTAACACTTCCCCTGGTGTAATTGTCCCTTCTAAAACAAACTCTGAATCGGCGGGAACTTCTAAATCTACGGTTTTACACTTGGCTAAGTTCACACCCGAACCACCATATAGTCCCGCAAACAACCATTCTGATAAATCTACAGGTATGGGTGTCGCCGCCGCCATGATAATTAAAGGATCTACACCCAGTGCGATCGCCACTTCTAACTTTTTACCACGTTCAGCAGCTTTGCGTAAATGTCTCGCCCCACCGCGCACAGATAACCAGTGAACAGTCATCGTATTTTTGGATTGCAATTGCAAGCGATACACACCCACATTTGGCGTACCTGTCTCACAATCCTTGGTAATTACCAAACCCAGAGTAATAATCTTACCAGCATCATTGATATAAGGACGAATCAAGGGTAATTTATTCAAATCCAAATCATCGCCTTGTAGCACCACTTGCTGACAAGGTGGGAAAAAGTCTCTTCCTGGTTTAGCCTTGACCACATCAAATAACACTTTCCCAAAATCTATGGCTTGGGAAATCTTTTTTGGTGGTTTTGGTTGTTGCAGCATCCCCAGCTTTTTACCCAGAGTTTCCAACTCCTCTGGACGTTCCATATTCATTGCCCAGCATATCCTTTCCACCGTTCCCATCAAATTGATTGCCACCGGGAACGATGCACCTTTGACGTTCTCAAATAGTAATCCTGGCCCACCTTGTTGTAGCATCCGGTTGGAAATTTCCGCAATTTCTAACTCTGGGTCAACTAAAGCCGAAATTCTCTTTAATTGTCCTCTTTCTTCTAGAATTTTGATGAATCCCCGTAAGTCTCTTGCCATTGTGCTAATGAATTGGAATATTTAAGAAATGTAAAGCATTCCCTTATATTATTGATCATTACTCACCTCAGCCTAAGAAAGTTCTTTTGTGGACTCTTCAGAAATCCCCGTGTCTTCAGACCGGGGAAGCTTGATAATTAGACCATTCAAGTAATTTTACTAATAGTAATATAACGATTCTCTCTTCACTAAAAATTTTTAAATTTCATTTAATTCTACTAATAAATAATAATTTAAACGCTTATACTCATTAGCTTTTAGCCTTTATGTTGTTTTTCTGACAATATATTTTTTGTATAAATTAAGAATGTAACTGTTGCACTTAACCGTAGATGTATGTAATTTATAAGGTTAATACACGCGTTAGCGCTTTAAATAACAAACCAGCAGAGTCAGTGGATTCCCTTTGATTTGTGTTTAAGGCTGCTTTCGATTGTCAACTTTGGAGAAGTAGAGATCAATGTCTAATAATCAATTAATGAGAAAAGCAACTTTAACAGCAAGTTTTGTCGGTATAGTTGGTTTATCCAGCCTTTTGAGTGTTAAAGCATCCCACGCTGCAACTTTCGATGTTAATATACCTTTATTAAGCTATACCCTTGAAGGTGATGGTGTCTCTATTGCGTCTCCCGATGACCAACTGTTTGATAATTTTTTCACAGATGATTTCATTCTGTTTGGGACGGAAGGAGGAACAGCTATTTCAGTAAATTCTCCTTTCATCGAACCTAATAGACTCAAGTCTGTGTTCGCACACTTCGATTATGCATTTGTTGCAGGTCTGGACCCTAACGAATTTCAAGTCAGTCTCTTTAACGACACAGAGAAGGAAACTACCTTTTCTAAATTTTTATTTGAATCATCTACAGGAATGACAAAATCCATAGACCTTACTAGCTTTTATACCAAAGAAGGCAATTACCAATTGAACTTTTCAAGTTTTGGTGGTCAAGCAGGCGTTAATAATTTTGTCATCAAGATAGAGACAGTACCGGAACCCACTACCACCATTGGCTTGCTAGCGTTAGGAATAGGCGCAGTAACTCTCAAGCATAAAGGTAAGATTAGACTTGGTGTACTATCAAAATCAGCTTCATAAGTAAATAGACGGTTATAGCTAGTACAAAACCCAGATACCCGATTTCTTCGCGAAGTCGGGTATTACTGAATTTATTTATATTTAATGAACGAAAAAATTAGTTGCTGTTTATATGCGTTTATATACGCTAAGTTTTTCCTGTCGCACAGTTTTATATTCAGCATATTATTTATACAAATAATATTTAAATCAACCTCAAGCTGCTATTGTTGGAACATACCCTATAACTGCCCACATCTCGATTACAAATGAAGAGATAGCATTTTTAGTCGCCTGACTGCACTCAAGGGCATTCAGCAAATCCACTTATATCTATGGACTGAATACAAAAAATTCTTGTCCTCCTGAGAGGAATCTCAAGCAATGAGATAATCTTATACAATTCAAGGTAATGAATATGCGGTTTCAACCACAACTCGTTAGGTGTCCATAAAATTGGCTACTGCTAATTGCTTGATTTTGACTTTATTCAATAAATATAACACATTTCATCTAACTTGAAAATAAAAAGCACCCTGGAATGAAACCATGCCAGAATAAGCATTTAGTTTGATGCTGGATAGCTATGAATGAATACGAGCCTTCGTTATTCGTAAATTTCACGAATCCATATTGGCTTCCCCAATAACAAAACAGTAATATTTATGTTTGCTGCTTTTTTAGTCAATATCTATTGTACAAGTTTTTTAGCATGAATAAACTAAATCCAGCCATCAAAGTCAAAAATCTCAGCTTTTATTACAATACCCAAAAGATATTTGAAAATATATCAATGGATATTTATCAGGGCAAAGTAACTGCAATTATTGGGCCTAGTGGTTGTGGAAAGTCTAGTTTTCTTAAATGCCTCAATCGCATGATTGAATTAGAAGCAAAAGTGCAGGTTGAGGGCAGGGTAGAATTTTTTAATCAAAATATTTATGAGCGTCGAGTCAACTTAAATCGGCTACGTCGCCAAGTGACTATGGTATTTCCGAAGCCGAATCTTTTTCCCATGAGCGTTTACGATAATGTGGCGTATGGCGTGAAAATAACTGGCTGGCATCCGAAAGCAGAATTAGATGCGATTGTAGAATCTGCTATTAAAGATGCTGACCTCTGGGATGAAGTGAAAAATAAATTGCACAAGTCGGCTTTAGAACTTTCTGGTGGTCAACAACAGCGACTTTGTATTGCTCGTGCTTTAGCAGTCAAGCCACAAATTATCCTTATGGACGAGCCTTGTTTTTCTCTTGATCCTACCTCTAGCATGAAAGTCGAAAGTTTAATCCAAAGTTTGCGCTTGCGTTCAGAATTGACAATGGTAATTATTAGTCACAACTTGCAGCAAGTTACTCGGTTATCGGATTTCACAGCTTTCTTTCATGGTAATGAAAACAGGATTGGTGAAATAATTGAATTTGGTACCACAAATAAAATCTTTACTAACCCTGTTGATTCTCGTACCCGCCACTATATTTTTGCCCATCTTAGTTAAGCTAATTTTAAAGTAATTAATTTTAGGCATTTTCACGGTTATCCGTTGTTTTTAGCTAGATATAAAATATTATAAAATTAAATTATTAATGATGTTCTAAAGCGAGAGAATCTAATTGAATGTATGAGCTATGTCAAATGATCAACGGTTGCTAACTACCTATAGTTCTGGTTTAATCAACCAACTTAGTATTTTTGTCTGTAATGAAATTATGCCTATTTTACAGCAGCAGCCTGATTTAGTTGTTGTAAATTACCGAAGTTTTAACTGGAGACAACCTCAATACAAATCTGCACTCATAGCTGAGTTAAACAAAAAAATCAGCAATTTGGCAGATAATGCTACACTGATGCCAATGATTAAAGAATACTTGGGACTTTTGCTAGTGCCGAGTTTTTTTGCTTCGCCAGCCTTCTGTAATCTAGAAGTAGTCATTCATAAGTCAATCGAAGTGTTAAATCTCATTGAATTAAATAATCAAGATATGTTTGAGCCTCTAAAAAGCTCTTTTTCTCCTCCAGCGATCGCTATTTTATTGCTAGATGCAGAAAATTTACAACTCGACGCTAAAATGGAACAGTTTTTAACAACAGTTTCTACCTATCCCCTGCAAGTCAAGATTGCTTTTGCTAATTGGGCTAGGATGGGTAAAAGAGATGAAGAATTACATCAGCGTGGATACGAATTGATTCACGTTCCTATTGGGAAAGATAATGCTGATGGTAAAATGATCGCCTTGGGTTCGTCAGTTCATGAACGTTATGCCAATGCTAAAGAAGTTATAGTTTGTTCATCAGATAAAGTGATGACTAATCTGTGCAACCATCTTCAGCAAAATGGATTAATAGTTTATCAGGCTATCAAAAAAGGAGATGTACTGATAGTATTGAATAGCTCTACAGGAAAACCCATCACACAGTTTCCCAATTCTACTCCTGAGATTCCCACAATTGAAATTTTTATTCAGCAAATTAAACAGATAATCCAAGCAGAGCAAAAACAGAATCAAATTTATTGGGTTAAACTTTCCGCTCTTTCTCAAATTTTTAAAACTAAATATAATGTTAGTGTCAGTCAAGTAGTTTCTCAGCATTTACCTGGGAAAAAAGCTAGAGATATTTTTACTAACTATCCGGCTGATTTTGCCATTCACCAAGTTGATGCAACTTCTGAATTATACATAACTCTATTTCAAGTTAATCAGTCACTGCTGATAAATGGCACAGAAGATGCTTCATTAAGTAGTGCTAAAAAGTCTCCCTTATTGTCTAAAATTAATTCTTCAGCAGATTTGGAAAAAGCACTCAAGGATATTCTCAAGGAGTTAACGATAAAATCTCCTACAAGCTACATTGACATTAGCCCGTTGGGTGTTGAATTTAGTCAGCGCTATGGTAAGCGGATAAATGAGCAAATCAAATGCTTAAAGTTGAATGGTAATTTTATTAAATTTTTACAGTCGTGTAAATCTTTTAACCTGAAGCAAACAGGAAAAGCATGGCAAGTTACTTTACGTTAGATTTTCAGCCGAATTATACTAATAGCTTATATTGGGCATTTCTACGCACAAACTAGACTAGGTAAAAAGACGTGCAATAATGCTACTTTATTTATATTGGATGTTATCACTAAATCAAGCGGTTTAGTTTGAATACTGTGTGATTAAATAATATCAATTTTTATTTGTACGAAATTTAAGGTATATGATTAATGAGGAAAGGCTTGATAATCTAGCAAAAAAAGCAAAAATTACAGATAGTTAAGCTGTTGTGCTGGATTCTCAGGATTTATGAAAATCGATCACGTTCATTTCTATGTAGAAGATGCCAAAGTCTGGCGGGATTGGTTTGTACACCATTTAGGGTTTACAGCAGTAGATAGTAGCATCAGTTCGGTTCACACCCGTACGGAAGTAGTAAGCACGGGTCTCGTTCGCTTTTTGCTGTCTTCAGCTTTATTGCCCACAAGTCCGGTAGCTGAGTTTCTGTGCCAACATCCACCAGGTGTAGCAGATGTCGCTTTTGCTATGGAAGATGTGGAAGCCGCGATCGCACTCGCTCAAACACACGGCGCTACAGTCATCCAACCCATCGAGTTACAGCAGTTTGGTGATGTCTCCCGCAAGTGTGGCAAAATTGCTGCTTGGGGTGGTTTGAGTCATACATTGATTGAAAGTTCAGGAGTGACTACTGATGATGCACAACCCACAACAGATCATACTTTTACTGCTATAGACCACATAGTCCTAAATGTGGCAGTGGGTGAATTAGAGTCGGCTGTTGCTTGGTACGAAAAAATTCTAGATTTTCAACCCCAGCAAAGTTTTAGAATTCAAACCGACCGTTCGGCTTTATATAGCCAAGTTATGGTTTCCCGTGATGGTAGCGTACAATTACCGATTAATGAACCAGCTTCCCGTAACTCTCAAATTCAGGAGTTTCTGGATGTGAATCGGGGGCCAGGAATTCAACACATCGCCTTGGGGACTCCTAATCTAATTAGTGCGATCGCGCAATTTCGCTCCCGTGGTCTATCTCTACTCTCGGTTCCCCAAACCTACTACTCACAGATTAAACAACGTCCAGGATTCTTTCTATCCATGCTAGAACTTGAAGCGATCGCTCAACAAGAAATTTTGGTGGACTGGAAAGAAAATGCTCAAGATGCAGTCCTACTACAAATTTTTACTCAGCCGATTTTTGGACAACCGACTTTTTTCTTTGAGTTTATTGAACGCCGTTATCAAGCTAAAGGCTTTGGGGAAGGTAATTTTCGCGCCTTATTTGAGGCCATTGAAAGCGAGCAAATTAAACGCGGCACTTTGCAGTAACTAATGAGATAATTGTCATAAAAATTCACATTTTCTGCCGATGCTAAGACTAATTACTGACTTTGATGGCCCGATTATGGATGTCTCTGAACGGTATTACCGTGTTTATCAATTTTGTTTGGAGCAAATCCGTTATCCAGAACAATCTGTGCAACAACTTAACAAAGCCGAATTTTGGCAATTCAAGCGATCGCGCGTTCCCGAAAAACAAATTGCCTTAAATTCTGGTTTAGATGCCACACAAGCCCAAGAGTTTGCCAAACTGCGGCGGAAAACCGTACACACAGACACTTATTTTCAGCATGACAGCCTGATCCCAGGTGCTGTAGAGGCGCTGTTAAAAATTCAACAGGCGGGAATTGATTTGGCTGTAATGACAATGCGCCGGGTGAAGGAATTAGATTATGCAGTGAAAAAATACGAATTGGGCAGTTTTTTCCCAGATAATCGCTGCTATTGTCTGAAAAACGACTATGTTAAAACTAGTGACATTGAAGATAAGCCCTTGTTGATGGAACGGGCATTAGCCGAACTTCCCCCCGCCGCCGATACTTGGATGGTTGGGGATACAGAAGCAGATATTGCGGCGGCGAAAAAACACGGTATTAAGGTGATGGCTGTGGAGTCTGGGATTCGCGATCGCACTCAATTAGAAATGTATCACCCCGACTTAATTGTTCAGGATTTGAGTACAGCCGTCAAACTTATCCTCGAATCTTAACGAGTCGAAATTAACTAACAGAGGCGGCTGATCACAAGATGGGTACTAAATAAACCACAAAACCAAGTTGTCTATCACCATTAGACATCGACCGATTTTAAATATGCTTTCTCCAAACCCCTCTGTAGGGACAATTCATGAATCGTCCCTACATTCTTTAGCACCAGATGTCTATTTATCAATCCACAATTTCAAAAATTCATCGGCTTAACGCAGGAAACTGCTAATCAGCCACAACAATATAAATGTCAATACTGTAGAGAACTGCTCAGACGTTAGCTGTCCCAAGTTGATCTGCGGTAAGAGCCAGCTAGCAAGTAGCCCCCCAACAATTAAACCGACAATTAAACCAACCAATGTCAATAAAACTGCTCTACCAAACTTGCCTTCCTTGCGTTTGAGGAAGTAAACACTTATTCCGACACCTACTACTAAAGCTAACTGTAAAATCTGATTACCTGCTGATTGAGTAAATACACTAATAGTGCTTAAACCCAAATACCAAGCTCCAGGTAACAGTATATCTCTAGGCGCGGGTTGATCGACTATTCTTTGCAGCCATACAGGCGACTGCTGGCGAGGGGTAGCATTTTCTTTTGAAGGCAATTGCACGCGCAATTCGGGAAACCTGATCCGTTCAGGTACTTTAATTTTACCTTCCTGGCGCATCCGTAGGCGATCCATTAAAATCGCATCGTAAGCTACTTCAATGAACTCTAGACTCTTGGCATCGCCATTGTATTGCTCCAATTGGCGATTACGAGCATCCTGAATTTCATCGAAGCTAGCATCTTCTGATACCCCAAGTTTCTCGTAGGGATTTTGATCGCTCATGGGAGTTTATACTTTCTTTAGCCTTAGTCAGCGGCAGTCTTTTGCTTTTGGAAAAAACAACTTTAGGTTTTATCTTGATTCAAACCAACGTATGAACCCATTTTTATGCCCTACAAGGATAGTAGCATGGGTTAGTTTGGATTGACTTGGAATTTTTAACTACCTCAACTTTAACATATTGCCATAACACAGTGTATCCCCTCATGCCTTTGGTTAATGAGCGATTTAACCTATAATTTTCACTAAAGATGCCAAAAACGCATTTTTTATCAAAAAATTAACATTTGGCATTTTAGAGAGAGTATGTTGAGGATATTTTCAGTAATTGGCCTCACAATAGCTAGTACAAGTCGGCGGAAATCACAAAACCATTTGAAATCAATGAAAAGCTGATTATATAGGCTTTTTGAACTGTGACCCTTCCCGCCTGCCTTCTTGCCTGGACGTTAGCAGTCAGCGCAGTTAACTCTATGCCCGTTAGGGCTTTACGGCTGCGCTCAGGGTAAACAGGGTGAACTTTTGACTTCACTGCGGTACTAGTGGTATGTATCCACATATCGATTTAAAATCAAAAAGATTTAAATCTCCACTTAAATTGGGAAAATAAGGTCTACTAGGTTACCGAAATGCTATGGAAAATGTTGAGACTATCGGTCTAGTACACATCCACGTTGATAATTACAATACCCGTACTTAAGTATATATGTGACTAGCACAATTTTTTTACTTTCATTTTTCAGAATTCTGATTACACTATTATTTTGGATAATCAGGAAATGCATTCCTTACCCCTGTAAAGTCTTAAATAACTCCCAAAGTGGAAACTGCGTTTTTACGCAATCCTCCTTCTGTGTTAATCTTATGAATTTTTGTGTAAAGTGATGGTCATGGCTCCCGCCAAGATTCTTGTAGTTGATGACGACCCTGCGGTCCGAAATTTAATCCAACGCTTTTTGATTAAGCAGACCTATCAGGTAGAGGCTGCTGAGGATGGTAAAACAGCCTTAGCCCTATTTGAGCAATTCAACCCAGATTTGGTAATTTTAGATGTAAATTTACCAGATGTCATTGGGTTTAACCTCTGCCAGGAAATGCAAAGTCGTAATGGTGTTTTTGTTTTGATGCTGACTAGCCGCGCCGACGAAGCCGACAAAATCCGCGGTTTTTCTAAAGGCGCTGATGACTATCTCACCAAGCCATTTGGACTGGGAGAGTTAGAAGTTAGAGTAGCGGCAATTTTGAGACGACAGCGGATTGTGACTACCGCTGAACAAAAACGTCTAGTCTTTGAAAAGTTAATGATTGACCCAGCACGACGGGAAGTCGCACTGAACAACCAAGCAATACCCTTAACTGCTCTAGAATTTGACTTATTGCATTTTTTAGCTAGCCATCCCGGTAGAGTCTGGCGACGTGCAGAACTGATTCAAGAGGTCTGGGATTATGAATATGTTGGCGACCAACGGGTTGTAGATGTACACATCGGTCAAATTCGTAAAAAGATTGAAATCGATGCTAGCCAACCAGCACTCATTCAAACTGTACGTGGCGTAGGGTATAAGTTTGAATGTCCCACTCACTCCCCGCAACTGGAAACTCATTCCTGAGTGCATCGTTTCATGTCACAGAATGTCAAAAGTTCCTAACCCTGGCATTCGCATAGCTTCCCTCTAGGCTTGGGCTTCGCTCTACTTTGTTTCACTGACAATGTGTGATCAACATCCATTAAAGGGACACGGTAAACGTGTCCCTGCTCAGGCAGGAACCAGAACAACACAGTCTTTAAGTCTTTAAGTCTTTAAGTAGGTTAGCGATAAATATTCCTATCAATATAAAGAAATATCAACTGGATGTCGGGGAGGCAAAAAACGGAAAAATAGCTGACGAGGAATCCTCGCCAGCTATTTTTCAAAACAGAGGGTGATTGCCATTGTGTTATTCCGTCGGCTAACACACCCTACTGGACTGACACCAGCAAGGGGAGAAGGGCTTGCTCCCCCCTGCTTCTTCGGTCAATCCACTACCATCAAATCTTTTCAACATAGTTAGAAATATTGTTGCCCACCTACTTACCAGCACTGAGAATTTTCTAGCTAATTGGTGCAGGGCATTTAGATTTAACAGTTATGAAACAATGTTTCTAAATATACACGGGCAGCGCGGCGATCGCTCTCCCCATTTTGGAGTAAAAACAGCGACAAAGCAGCTGTCAGCACTCGATTTTGATCCCAATCAGGGTGTGTCTCTAAGTAATTTTCGAGGGATTCATGTAGTGTTTCCGGAATTTCTGTAAAGATGCTAACTGTTGCGTTCATGAGTTTTTCCTTCTCTGAGGTCAATCAAGAGAGACAAGTTGCTTGCAGTGATGCGGGATTTGTCTTACATAGTCCTACGTTTACCTGACAATTTACACCAGCGTCTGAGGTGATTTTTGGTGTCAATGGTTGAACAGACTATACAAGCCAGTCGCATCATTGTGCGCTAAAAGGGGGTGGGTTTGTCAATGCTGCGAAATGTTAAATATGGTGGTATAAAAAACAAAACTTGACGCAATAATCAGCATTTTAGCCAAGTTTTTGTTACTCAACTTCACAAAAACTCAGTAACTTAGGCTCCTTGCTATTCTTCATCAACAATCCCCAATAAAACTGCAAGCGCCTATTAGCTCGTCAAACACCTGTGGAAAAAGACTCAAATTCCTGTGGAAACCATGTGGAATTGGTGAGGAAAATTTGAGGTAATGATAAGAATTACAAAACATTACTTATTAGTCATTGGTCATTAGTCATTAGTCATTGGAAGTTAAGATTTCCCCCCTGCTCCCTGCTCCCTGCACCCCTGCCTCTTCCCCCCCTGCTCCCTACACCCCTGCCTCTTTCTATCTCCGACGGTCTTGTAACTTGCGATACACTGATTTTAAATCCACTTGATGATGAGCTAAGGCAACCAGCGTATGATAGAGTAAATCGGCAACTTCACCTGCGATCGCATCCTCCTCATCATCCTTAAACGCCATTACGACTTCAGCGCTTTCCTCGCCGATCTTTTTTAAAATTTTGTTGTCACCACCTGCGAATAACTTGCAAGTATAAGAAGTGTCCACGGGATGGTCACGGCGATCGCATATCACCTGAAATACTTGAGATAATGTATCTCCTGGTGGGGCGACAATTGTCCCTTCTACTTGATGAAAACAACTGCGTTCACCAGTGTGACAAGCAATATCTCCTAGCTGCTCCACTCCAATGAGCAGTGCATCACTATCACAGTCATAACGGACACTTTGCACTTTTTGAATATGTCCAGAAGTTGCTCCCTTATGCCATAACTCCTGGCGGGAACGACTCCAAAACCACGTTTCCCCAGTTTCTAAAGTCTTTTTTAATGACTCCTGACTCATCCACGCCATCATTAAGACAGTGCCATCCAAATAATCTTGGATAATTGCCGGCACTAAACCCCGGTCATCGTAGCAAATCTTATCAACAGGAATAGACTGTGGTAGTGAATGCGGATCAGTAGAAAACATACCAGCTAATTTGTGATCATTAAACATTATTGATGGATTCACGATACCATTCTGAATAGAGCAGCTGGTATGGTTGTGGGAAAATTAAACAAAAGCATTCCTATCTGTAGTAGACTGCATCTTTACGGCACTTAAGGCTACTTGGCGGGCTTTAAAAGCTTCACCACACCAATGGATTGCCGCGTTAAAATCAGCCCGGTCAAGAATCCTGGTTAGCTGGGTGAGTATTGAGTGCGAATCTCTAAAGGCAAGCCTTCATTGGACTTGCATAACATATTGTTATTTTTCTGGTTCGGATAACTCTATAAGGTAGAATTTCTAAACAGTTTTTAACCCTATCCTAAGACAGAGCTTTTTATTTTCCACTATTTAGGAGAGAGCCTTGGTAAATACCACAATTAAAACCACAAAATCACAAGAAATCTTTGCCGCCGCCCAAAATCTCATGCCGGGAGGAGTTAATTCTCCAGTTCGCGCCTTCAAATCAGTTGGCGGACAACCCATCGTTTTTGATCGAGTCAAAGACGCATACATTTGGGATGTAGATGGTAACCAATACATTGATTATGTCGGTACTTGGGGTCCAGCTATTTGTGGTCATGCCCATCCAGAAGTAATCGCAGCGCTCCATGAAGCCTTGGAAAAAGGTACTAGCTTCGGCGCTCCTTCCTTACTGGAAAATGTTCTCGCAGAAATGGTAATTGATGCCGTTCCTAGCATCGAAATGGTCAGATTTGTGAATTCCGGCACTGAAGCTTGTATGGCAGTGCTGCGGTTAATGCGGGCTTTCACAAACCGAGAGAAAATCATTAAGTTTGAAGGCTGCTACCACGGTCACGCCGATACATTCCTCGTCAAAGCTGGTTCTGGTGTAGCCACACTTGGTTTACCCGATTCCCCCGGAGTACCGAAATCATCAACTATCACTACCCTCACAGCTCCTTACAATGACTTGGAAGCGGTGAAAGTCTTGTTGGAACAAAACCGCGACGAGATAGCCGGTGTGATTCTGGAGCCAGTAGTTGGTAATGCTGGATTTATTACTCCCGATGCTGGTTTTCTAGAAGGTTTACGAGAACTTACCCATGAACATGGGGCTTTGCTAGTCTTTGACGAAGTGATGACAGGTTTTCGGATTGCTTATGGTGGCGCTCAGGAAAAATTTGGTGTGACACCAGACTTAACAACCTTGGGTAAAGTTATTGGTGGTGGCTTGCCAGTAGGAGCCTACGGCGGTCGTCGGGATATTATGTCAATGATTGCTCCCGCAGGGCCTGTGTATCAAGCGGGAACTCTTTCAGGTAATCCCTTAGCAATGACCGCTGGGATTAAAACCCTGGAATTGTTGCAAAGACCTGGGACTTATGAATATCTTGATCAAATTACTCAGAAGTTGGCAGATGGGTTAGTGCAAATTGCCAAAGAAACTGGTCATCCAGCTTGTGGTGGTCAGATTAGTGCGATGTTTGGCTTATTCTTTACCTCTGGGCCAGTGCATAACTACGAAGATGCCAAAAAGTCAGATATGGCTAAATTTGGTCGCTTCCATCGCGCTATGTTAGAACGCGGTGTTTATTTAGCACCTTCTCAGTTTGAAGCTGGCTTTACCTCTTTGGCTCACACTGAAGCCGATATTGAGCAAACTTTAGCTGTCGCACGAGAAGTTCTATCAAGTTTATGAAGGTTTCCTGACCGAGTGCTAAGTGTTGAGCAGAGAAATAACTTGGATTTATGTAATTAAATAGTATCGCAGGTGCTATTTTGACTCAGCACTCAGCACTGTCTTGTACAGACGCAATCAATCGCGTCTGTACTATTTAACAGCCACAGCCACTGTGATTACAGCCTTTAATCGTTTTATGACCTTCAGCACAGCCTTCGGAACAATAGTATTTACCCTCTTTGTTGATGGCATCTTCCAGTGAAACAATACATAGGCACTTGGGGCAAGCGCATTTCATTTGGGTGACGGTAGTCATATTTTTCTCCATTCATTGTTGAATAATTATTATCTTACGATATCTGAACAGATATTCAACTGTTTTAACATATTTGAATTTGTGAAGACACAAAGTATCTTTAAGAAACTTAATATAATTTTCTGAGCCTACGTGTATTTATCGATGAATATCAGGTGATTTCCGAGTCTGAGGACTGAATATTTTACACCAAAAAAAAGAGCCTGGACACTATTGGAGAGTGTAAGTATAATAAATAATCTTGTTTTGATAATTATCTTACGTAATCCTGAGTTAAGTTTAGGAACTCTTCAAAGAATTTCCCGCAAAAATCACCTAGCAAGAGTTAATTGTGAGTGTTAATAATTAAAAGAGAGTGTAACGCTTCCAATCATCATTCGTGCAGCGAGTTGACAGTGCATGAGCTATTGCTTAAATCCTTCCTGTCTCAATCCAGAAAATGCGGCATATAGCCAGAGATGTCAGTCATGTGGCTCGCAACTATTATTGCGCGATCGCTATCGGGTGGTCAAACCATTAGGTCAAGGTGGCTTCGGAGCAACATTTTTAGCTAATGATCAAGCCTTACCAGGAGAACCCTGTTGCGTCATCAAGCAACTACGCCCTTCAGGAACTGCACCACACATCTTGCAAATGGCGCGAGATTTATTTGAGCGAGAAGCCAAAACTCTAGGTAAAATTGGCAATCATCCTCAAGTACCAAGGTTGCTTGACTATTTTGAAGAGCAAGAACAATTCTATTTAATTCAAGAATATATTAGTGGTGCGACTCTGCAACAAGAGATCAAGCTTAATGGCACTTACAGCGAAGCTGGAATCAAACAATTTTTGAGCGAGATTTTGCCGTTGGTGCAATATATCCACGAGCAAAAGGTAATTCACCGTGACATCAAGCCAGCCAATTTAATTCGCCGGACTCAAGATGCCAGAATGGTGCTTATCGATTTTGGTGCTGTCAAAAATCAAGTTACCCAAGCTGCACTCAATCAATCGGGACAGACAGCATTAACTGCATACGCCATTGGTACTCCTGGTTTCGCACCTCCAGAGCAAATGGCTATGCGTCCAGTCTACGCCAGTGATATCTACGCGCTGGGGGTGACCTGTGTTTATCTGCTCAGTGGTAAAACTCCTAAAGATTTAGATTACAATCCCAAAACAGGCGAGATGATGTGGGAGCAACTGGTGCAAGCGAGTGACCATCTAACTACTGTGCTGCGAAAAATGTTAGATGTATCAGTACGCAATCGCTACCAATCAGCAGAAGAAGTACTCAGAGCTTTAGACATAGAACCTTATTTGGAAAGTTTAGCCCAGGGTTTGTTGGTTAAATCTGATTCTAGTGCGAAAGCACCAACTTATCACCGCCCGGAAAATTCTGCTGTTTTATGCAACAATCCTTCTGTTGCTTCTACTAGTGGAGGCACTTATGCACAAATGGCAGCAGCAATTCGTGCTAGAAGAGCCAAAAATACAGCAGCAGGGGGAATGCGTCAGGGATCTTCGGCAGGCAAATCAAGAACTTTGGCTCCTAACACCAGTATTGCTGCACACAATCAAAATTCTCAAGAACGCAAATTAAATCCCCAAAGTTTACTAACAGCTTATCTCAAAGGAAGACGGGATTTTGCTCTACACAATTTAAGTTTTCTCAAATTGCCGGGTGCTGACTTATCCCAAACAAATTTTCATTCGGCTCAACTCCAAAGTACTAATCTCCAAGGTGCTAATCTCTACAATAGCGACTTTGGTAGAGCTAGTCTTACTAAGGCAAATCTGAGGAATGCGAATGTCAGCAAAGCCTATTTCAACCATGCTGATTTAGAAGGAGCAGACCTGCGAGGCGCAGACCTCAGCGAGGCCTATCTCCGAGGCGCTAATCTCCGAGGTGCTAATCTGTGTGGTGCTAATCTATGTGGTGCCAAGGTTTCTGATGAGCAGCTAGCGTTAGCGAAAACCAATTGGATGACAATACGCCCCAATGGTAAACGAGGTTTATTGTAAATATAAAAAAACTGAACCGATATCAGTTCAGTCTTTTGTAGGATGTTGCAGTATTCACAGCACATCTCATTTGAATGAGGTACACAAGGGCGGGCATTTTTGCCCACCCCGCAAGATTTTTAATATTAAGATGTGTACTTCATTGAGTTGCACAGTGTTGTATTAATTCAGAATGCACATGAATGTTAATCTTCTTCTTCTAATTCAACATCTTCTTCTTGCTCATTGGCTTTGGCTACAGAGTTAGCAGAAACAACAGCCCCCATATCT
>REBL01000090.1 GCA_007692755.1 Nodularia sp. (in: cyanobacteria)
CCCCGGACTATCACCCCTGGATTTGTGTAGAACCTGCTCAGTTTAGCCGCAATCACACTTCATGTAGGGTGCAAGTGGATACTACTAATTTGATGGCTGATAAGTTGTATAAACGTCAGTTGCTATTGCGTACTAATGCTTATCCAGAAATTTACCCTTTAATTGTGCAAGTACAGACAGCGCCTGTGCCAATTGAAAAGCTAGAACTACAAGTATCTTATGCTAGACTTGCTGGAATATTCTTATTCTTTGCGGTTCTATCTATAATTATCTCTTGGGCTATAGCTGTTGGTGGATCTTCTTCCGCTGGGGTTGGGGTTGTGGTTGGGGTTGTGGTTGGGGCTGTGTTTGGGGCTTTGGTTGTGCTTGTGGATATGCTTGTGGGTGTGGCTGCTGCTAGAGATGTGATTAACACTGCTCAGAATAAGTCAATTGCTATACCGTTGCTGCTATTCACCATAGGATTAGGAATCAGCTTCGGAATTGGTTGTATTGTCGGACTGTTCAACCCCTACATTTTATTAGCACTAGCAGGAACTGGATTACCCTTAGCAGCTACGCTGCTTCTTTATCAATCCCTCCAACGTCGCAGCTTAATTGCTCAATACCGTAAGTCTGAAAAACGTCTCATCAAACCATGAGCATTTACAGTAGTTCTACAAATTCCTCAACAGACAAGCCAGCTTGACGAATAATTGTACTTGTAAAGTGCCTCGATCTAGCTCTTTATGATCTGGTACAGTGATTGTGGTTTTAGGTTGATCACGAACTAAAATGATATGACTGCCACGCTGTCGAATCACAATAAAGCCGATTGTTTCAAGTGCTTTGATACACTGTGATCCTGATATCACAGGCAACTTACTCATACCATTATGACTTCAATTGTATCAGAGGGAACAGGTTCGCCCCGGTCTTGCAGAACTTCAATGTAGAGTGCAATTGCTTCTTCAATATTTGCCAAGGCTTCCTCTCGTGTTTTCCCTTGACTAATGCAACCAGGTAAACTGGGTACTTCTACCACAAAGTAACCATCTTCACCAGGATATAACAGCACTTGGCGCTTAAATTCGGCTTGAGATTTTGCCACTGTCATTACTCAACACCTACTCAATTACTTTCTCAAATCTTAGCACTCATCTCCTATTGGAGACTTGCTGTGAAATAACATATAGAGCTATGATGATAATGATTATCACTATATTTAAAAGATTTATTAATGGATACTCATCCATCACAGTTACCTAGCAGAATTGACTTGGCTATTATCGGTGCTGGGCCTCATGCTTTAACTTTGGTAACGCATCTGCTGCAAAAACGCCAAACTATGCGGGGGCGATTTTTGGTGTTTGACCCCAGTGGGACATGGATGAGTCGATGGCAACAACAATTTGCTGCTTTAGATATACCACATTTGCGATCGCCTGCCGTACATCATCCTGATCCTAATCCTTTCGCTTTACGCAAATTTGCTGAATCTCGCCCTGATGAGCTATTTCCTCCCTACGATTTACCGGGAACTCAGCTATTTGAGGATATGTGTGCAGATGTGATTCAACGCTGGGATTTACAAAATCAAGTTGTGAAGGCTGAAATAATCCGTCTTGAACCTTTATCTCAGGGTTTTCGGCTGTGGTTACATGATGGACGTTCTATCATAGCTAGGCGGGTAGTACTGGCCACTGGGGGCGGTAAAATTCAGATGCCTGATTGGGTAAGTCAAATTACCGCAAAGTATCCTTTAGATAAATTATGCCATTCTCACAAAGTAGATTTACGTAAGCTGTCATTGGCTGGGGAAAGAATATTAATTGTCGGTGGTGGTTTGACGAGTGGACATTTGGCTATTGGGGCTTTAGCTCGTGGTGCTAAAGTACACCTGATATTTCGGCGACAGTTGCAAGCGAAGTTATTTGATGCTGAACCGGGTTGGTTGGGACCAAAGTATCTGAAAGCATTTTTTGCTGAGTCTGATTACCAAAAACGTTGGGAAATGATTCAGCAGGCGCGGAATGGTGGTTCGATGACTCAGGCGATCGCTATGCAGTTGCGTCGGGCTGTGCGTCATGGTAATTTGATTATGGATGAATATTGCCAAATTAAAAAAGCACAATGGTTAGAGGATTATTGGCAAGTCCAATGTAATAACGCCAGTGAGTATGAATGTGAACGGATATGGCTATGCACTGGCAATAAATTTGATGTCACGGCTGAACCATTATTAACCGAAATCTTAGACACTTACCCGATTTCCATAGTCAACGGCTTACCAGTTGTGGATGATTATCTGCGTTGGCCTGGTTGTGAATTATTCATCATGGGTGGGTTAGCGGCTTTGCAGGTGGGACCGACAGCGCGGAATTTATCAGGCGCAAGAATGGCTAGTGAGAAAATCGTCCCCGCGATCGTCAAGTCAAAAATGGCTTATGCGACTTCCCGCTAACCTCTAACGCCAGGAAAATGGTATAAAACACCCTACTAAACTAGAACATCTCTAGATTCTTTTCATATCATGTCCGTTTAATTAGTTACGATTACTACAATCATGTCACCCCACCCCGCAAGCGAGGAGGGGAGATAAAGCAAAGGTTTGGCAGGTTTTTGCGTTTCGTAAGTATTCAACCGGACTTGATATCATGGGGAAACTTGTGGGACAAACATTAAGTAAGTCCCCCCCAAACCTTCAACAATTGTGCGTGTATTAGCAACCATGACTTTTTGATAAGTATCTGCCTCGCTTCCTGGTTCACCCAGTCCATGAGTATACAGTTGCCTTCTTGACACTCTCACATTCGCCTCTGTAGCCACAGATTGAATTAATTGGGGGTTATTTGTTGTCTCTGCAAAAACTGTTGGTACTTGCGCTTGCTGAATAGTGGTTACCCAGTTTTTCACTCGTGCATCTGTCGGATTTTCTCCACTACTGATACCATTAAACCCGACTACCAAAGGAATTTTGTAGGCTGTGGTGTAATAATTCAGGACATTACTCGTTGTGACTAGTTTGCGTTGGTTAGTAGGAATAGTATCTATTCTGGATTGAATCCAACTATCAAGCTGAGTTAGTTCATTTTTAATGACTTTTGCATTTTCACTATATAATGTGGTGTTATCCGGTTGTAATTTCTGTAAATTGTTGCTAATGACCTCCACCATCCTGATAGCGTTCTGAGGATTGTGCCAAATATGAGGATTAGTTAAATTTTGACCAGTTACCTGAAATTGCTGTGGTTGGGAAACCGCCAGTTGACTTACAGCTATTTTGGGTGCAGGATTTTGACTTTCTGCAACTATTTTGCTGAATTCTGGTTTTAAATTGTAGCCACTGTGGAGAATTATATCAGCTTGTGCGATCGCTTCCCGGTCTTCTGGTTTTGGTTGATAAAGGTAGGAATCGTTACCAGGAGAACCCAAGCAAATCAGGTTAATTGTATTTTGAGCTACCTGTCTAGTTAAGTCACAAAGTACACTTGTAGTTACGACAACACGGGGAAGATTCTCGTCTATCCTCGTGGTAGTCTGAGTGAATGAAGTGCTTGCTGCTTGATTTCCACAGCCAATAAATCCAATTGTAAAGACGACTAAAGTAGCTCGGAAGGAATTATTTGATGGTATTTTTTTTAGCATCATCAACTCCTAATTGGATGTATAAAAAGCATAATCATTTAAAAATAATCAATGTGGTGATTATGGTGGTTATTGCTCAGACAAATGAATCCAAAGCAATTGTAGCCTTAGCTTGAGAAATTCTGGACATTTATTTGTCTTTAATTATTCCAAAATACTTCACTAGACTCTGTTAAATAGTTCCAATAGATACGACTTATGTTTGATTTTTTATGTGCCATCCTAATTGAGTTATGAACAGAAAAATTCCCGATTTCTTCAAAAAATCAGGAATTTGAGTTTTTTGATATTTGCAGGACTGAAGTCCTGACTACAAACCTATAAAGATTTTTGGCTTAACAGTCTACTAATTCTGGTGTTTGATTAAGAATTTGACTTGGAATCGAAATAAATTCTTGATAAGCAGAGGAATCTAATTTATCTGGGTCAAAGGCGGCGACATTATGACAATTTTGAAATGCCAGTTTTATCCCTAAATGACGCTCAACTGCTCCCCGGATAGCATCTCCACCCATCATTCGCAATAATTGAGCGCGTTCTTTCTCGCTTGGAGGTGGTACAGCGTGGTTAGCCCATTCTTCTCCTCGTGCCAAAGTCTCTGCTAAACCTTCTACTATTCCCCAAGCATAAGGCAAGGAATCTTTGATAGTCGCTACAAAGTCGGCTTCTTGAACCTTGCCTGTTTTGGCTTGTTCAATAAGATGCACACTGACGTTTAGTGACATTTTTTCTCCTGATTTAAGTTTTGGGAATAATTCTTAATTATCTATAAATATAAGAATCATTCTCAAAAATAAATTAGCATAATTGAAAATAAAAGTAAATTGTTAATCAACACAGTCAGCAGAGGTGGTTAAAAAGCAAAATACATAATAAAGGACACAGCAATGCTGCGCCCTGAACATATTTGTAGTTTTAATTAAAAATTTCCAGATGGCAATTTGCCTTGCAGCATTTGGAATTTAGATTGAAAACAAGTAGCGCAATTGCAACCAAGTTGATCCATGATAGGATTAGATGAGCTTGTGGCATGAAGTGTTGCTAATTCGCCAATGGGTTGGGTAGATGCTACGGAAATCATTTGTGTAGCAGATTGAGGATTAAGACTAGATGCCTGTGCCGGATTTGCTACTAGTAGTATAGATCCAAGAAATACAGGACAGGCAAGCAAAATCATTTTGGATATGTTCATAATTCACAGATAAATACTATTTCTGATACAGCATAGCCAATTAATTGAATACCTTCAACCTGCATGAGTATGTAATTTTAACTACGTCCAAATCCTTGACCTCTTGCTACTTTAGACCAAACCAGTAATTCGCCTTTGTCACCACCTGCGGCCAGGAACTTACCTTGAGGATGCCAAGCTAGGCTAGAAAATCCCCCGGAAACACCTGTCAGCACTTGGGTTACTTGTTTAGCTTTGTTCCACAAACACAGCCAGCCATCACTAGCGGCGGAAGCGAGAAGAAAACTTTGAGGCGCAAAGGCGATCGCTGTAATAATATCGACGTGATTAGTTAAAATTTGTGCCTCCCAACCCAAGGATTCATCCTCTAACTTTTCCCAAACGACAATACCTTCAACGCTGGAGGATGCCAAAATCGGCGCACCCAGTTTAGTCGTAGCTTCTGACCATGCTAATTCACGTATTTTACCAGGGAAGCCCCGCATCACCCAAGGGTCGGGATTGTTCCATTCTAAAACGGCGATACTACGATCCATGTTGCCAGAAGCCAGAAATTTGCCATCGGGTGACCAAGCCATAGTTATACTGACACTAGCCATATCCAAAAGATATGGTTCTTGATCCCAGTTTTGGCTATCCCAAATTTTGACTCCCTTATAGCCACCAATAGCTAGGTACTGCCCATCGCTACGCCAATCAAGCCCCAATACTGAAGAGTTATCAAAATTGAGGGTGACGACAACTTCTTTTGTATCAGCATCCCATACTTGGACGTAACGCCCTAAACTAAAGGCTAGTTGGTTACTGGTACGACTCCACGCCAACTTATCCACCCATGCAGGGGCGTTTTCTAATGTGGCAATTAATTCAGTATCCTGCCAAATTTTTACCTGTCCATCCTGTCCCCCAACGGCTAAAAACTTGCCATCTGCGGAAAAAGCCACACAGTCCACTGATGTACCTTTACCAGTTTGTAGGGTGGTGAGGTTGCCATCATTCCACAGTACCACTTCACCAGCTGCGGAGGTGGCTGCTAGAGTTTTACCATGCGGTGACCAAGCGATCGCAGTCACATAATCTGAAAGTGTCGTTGAATAGTGTTCTTCAAATTCCTTCGTTTTGCTAACTGTGGGATTCATAATCTGTGCCGATCTAAAAAGGGAATAGGGAATTTTCCTTGTAGAGACGCGATTCATCGCGTCTTCTTGTACCAAGTGTTCAATAGCGTCTCTAGCTACTTCATACGAAACAGGCGAGAAAATCTTGCTTCAATTGGGCTTCATCAAGATTGCGACCAATAAAAACTAATTCATTTTTACGAGTTTCATTTGCTTTCCAAGGGCGATCAGGTCTACCATCTAAGATCATGTGTACACCTTGGAATACATAGCGATTATCTTCCCCAGCAATATTTAAAATACCTTTCATGCGAAAGATATCTGGCCCTTGGGTACGCAATAATTCCGAAAGCCAAGCGTTGAGTTTTTGCCCATCGAGTTCGCCACTTTCCACCAAAGCTACAGAATAAACTTTTTCATCATGTTCGTGAGCATCTTCACCTAAGAAATCCGGATCAATTTCCAAGGCGCGGGCTAAGTCAAAGGCTTTCACACCCAATAACGCATCCATTCCTAGTTGGGCGTTTTCGGTAGGATAGATTTTCGCCATCGCATTCATACTGCGAATGCGCTTTTCTAATTCCGCTAACTGTTCTGGGGTAACCAAATCAGTTTTATTCAGGAGAATTACATCAGCAAAGGCAATCTGTTCTTGGGCTTCGTCTGCATCCCAATGTTGCGAAATATGCTTGGCATCCACAACAGTTACTACTGCATCTAAAGACAGTAGGCTTTGCATATCTTCATCTACAAAAAATGTTTGAATTACTGGGGCTGGGTCAGCTAAACCAGTGGTTTCAATCACTAAATGGTCGAACTTATCTCGCCGCTTCATTAAGTTACCAACAATGCGAATTAAGTCACCGCGCACTGTACAGCAAATACAGCCATTATTCATCTCAAAAATTTCTTCATCTGCATCAATAATCAGTTGATTATCAATACCAACTTCTCCAAATTCATTCACAATTACAGCAACTTTTTTGCCGTGTTCGTAGGTGAGAATGTGGTTAAGGAGAGTGGTTTTGCCTGCACCCAAGTAGCCAGTGAGAACCGTTACAGGTACTGTATTCGTGATTTCTTCAGTCAACATGGTCTAAATTCCTTTTTTTGTATAGCTTAGATAATCATTACCACCCATAATAATTCTTTTTATATGTTTGTGGTGAATTGGCTGCAATTGGGTTTGAGGAAGTCATCCCACAGCTTTAGCAAAAGCCACTTTTGTACTGATGCATCTGCAATAAGTCGTAAATATTAAGGGCGTTGAGTTAGGATTAACACCAATTTTTGACAATTCTTGAAAGAATAATCGAACGCAGATGCACACAGATGCACACAGATGAATCTGGATTTTATACAGATAATAAAAAATCTTGCACTGCTGTGAATACAACTTCTGGGTATTCTTCATGTAGTCCCAGGGAACCGGGAACTATCACGCTTCTGACTTCTGGTAATGCAGCTAAAACGTTCATTTCTTGTCTCGACTTGGGCGGACTGGATTCCCCAATGACTACCATCAGGGGGACAGACAAAGATTGCACAAGTGAGAGAAAATCAGCTTGTTCGCGGATAGCATCAAGATTACCAGTTACAAAAGCCGCAGAAGCAAATCTCGCTCCTGGTTTTTGGGTAGTTTGCCATTTTTTCTCGATGAAGCTGGGTGTGAGTTTAGCATCATCGGTAAAAACGTGACGGCGGTACATCCAAGTTAAAAAGGATGGTGTGGTGTTGAGTTTATACAGGGCTTGTCCTACTATAGGCGATCGCACCAATCCTTTGACCATTTCTGCTATCTGGGGACTTGCGCCCATAGTCGGTAAAGGGCCACGCCAAGTGGGGGCTAGTAACAAAATTCGCGTAAAAATATCAGGCTGTTTGACAGCTAGTTTTAAAACATAACTAGAAGCATGACCAGCAGCGACTACAGTAATTGCAGTATTGAAGACAGTTTTGATAAAATCTTCGAGAAATTGCTGATATATTTCAGGACGGTAATTTAAACTCGGACGGGAAGATTGTCCAAATCCCGGCCAGTCTAATACTGTAACTTGAAAATGGGGAGCTAGTAATTTAGCTAATTCTCCCATTTCCCCACGCATGGAAACGCTACTAAAAGTTGGTAGTAGTAACAGGGGTGAACCTGTACCGATGGTTTCATAAATCACCCGTAACGGTTGGTTTTCCCAAGTCCAGGTATATTCTTGAACTGTTCCACCAAATCCTACAGGATCATAGGTTGATAGTAAATTGGTTGACATGAGGCTGAATTTTAATTGTTATGGGAACTCAAAGAACCCCACCCCAGCCCCTCCCCGCAAGCGAGGAGGGGAGACAGAACGTAAGATTCAAGCAAAATTGCTCATCGTGCATTGATTTAGCTAGGCAAATCTAACTTACATTCAAGTGCTTTTTTTTGCATGGTTTTAAAAATGTTGTAAAAGCCATTCGCACGGGAAGGTGTCAGACTGACGTTTAAACCTGTTTCCTGAATAAAATCTGGGGTGAGTTGCACAATTTCCGTAGGAGTTAGTCCATTTAAGCCTTCAATCAAAAGCCCTACTAATCCTTTAGTCAACTGGGAATCAGAATCGCCTTGGTATACAACTTTACCATCATCCAGGGCTGCGGTGATAAAAACCTGAGATACACAGCCAGGAACTTTGTTTTCTGGTACTTTGCCAGTTTCTGGGAACTCCTTCAGCTTCTGAGCATACCAGATTAATTGTTCGTAGCGCCGCTTCGGTTCAGTTGCACGTTGAAAGCGCTGGACGATTTTAGCGAGAGCAGGTGGCAAAGAATCTATAATTGAGGACATAACAGAAGCTGCAAATAATCAGTCTTACTTTGAGTGTAGATGATTTTGACAGCAATGGATCTGGTAATGGTTGCGATCGCCGGAAATGGAGAGGACTTTAGTCCTGAATACAAGCCTTTATCCTGGCTGTTGTTTAGATAAGGTTTGTTTTAGTTGTCGAGTGGCTTTTTCTATAGCATCTATACTACCTGCGTTCACCAAGCCATAATAATCAAAGACATATACTTGGTTGTTTTTTGCAGCTTGCAAATTCTGCCAGAAACTTTCTTGTTTAAAAGAGTTTAAAAGTGCAGTTTCTGAACCACCTTGTGGGGGACTAATTAAAATAATCACTTCTGGATTTGCTTCTAAAACTTTCTCGGCAGAAAGTGTGATATAACCACGCATAGGACTATTACCTTGTAAGTCGGCGGCTAGGTTGTTGACCTGAAATTGTGACAATAAATCTCCTGCCCAACTGTTTTTGTTTGGTGTTAAAATTGGTTGGCGACTTACTAAAACTAGTGTAGAGTTACTAGCTTGTAAATCATTTGGTAAAAAAGTTTGGTAGCGGTTTAATAATGGAGTGGGGTCTGCATCTATAAAACCAGCTAGGGTTTTAGTCAGTTCTTGTAAAGATTGCCAATTATTGACTCTGGTGGCAAAAGTTGCAATTCCTAGTTCTTGCAATTGTTTCAGGGTTTTATCAGAAAATCCTTCTGCACCGATAACTAAATCAGGTTGAAGAGCTAATATTTTCTCTAAATTAGGAGGAGTTTGACCTTGGGCGACACGCTGAATATCCTGAAAACGTGGGTCTTTATTTAAGAGACTGCTGCCTGTAATTCCCACTAATTTGTTTTGATCAAGTTGATGGATAATATCAGCTGTAAGAGATGTCAAAGCAACGATTCTTTTAGCAGACTCTTGTGGTGTTTGTTGAGTAGTATTAGTTGATTCAATTGAAGTGGTAGGTGTGGTTTGTGCTTGTTCTACAATTGGGTTATTACAGGCATTTAGTGAGAAACTAAACAAAATTGCCAAACTTAAAATAAGCTTTTTTTGATACATAGTATTAAGTGATTTGTAATTCGTAATTCGTAATTCGTAATTCGTAATTTAGAAAATTGGTAGGATATGAGGAAGTTTAATCTCCCCCAGTCCTCAGTAGGGGCGGGTTTATGAGATGATTCAACAGCCCGCCCATTCACCAGTTCTAAAAGCGTACACTCAAACTAGCTGCAATGTTAATTCCCGGTTGGGTATATAAATCTAAGAAACGGTCATTGCTACTCACTCCCCGCACACTAGACCATTCTGTATATCGCTGGTTAAATAAGTTGAAAATACCCAGATTTAAAGTGGTATTTTCGTTAAAGTTGTAGAAACCACGGATATCTACAGTTGTATAGCCTTGAGGCGTAAAGAAGTTTTCGTTACTAACTCTATCTTTCGCAGCTACTAAAGTAGTAGTTAATTCCCCACCCCAAATTTCTGCGGGTGAACGATAACGCAATCCGACAATGGCTTTGAAGGGGTCAACTGAATCTAGGGGTTGGTCTGTTTCTAAGTTATCTCCGATAGTATAAGCTAAGGTTCCAAACAAACTCAAACCACCAGGAGATTCTTGAAAGCGATATTCTCCTCTAGCTTCTAAACCATAAATTTTTGCTCCTTCAATGTTTTGAGCTTGGAAACTGCGTAATTCTCTATTCCCAATCAGAACTGGATCAAGTTCTACATTAGAATCAATAAAGTTATCGTAGCGATTGTAAAAGCCTGTGAGACTGAAGCTAGACTGAGGATAGTTGGCTCTGATGCCGATTTCATAACTATCAACTGTTTCTGGCCTTAAATCGGCATTTGGTAAAATTGTATAACCAAAATTGAAGTTGGTAAAGGCGATCGCGGCATCATCATAAGGTGGACTCCTAAAACCACGGGCGTATTGTCCATATAATGATATTTCTGGGGTGACTTTGGCGATTATACCTAATTTGGGTGAGATAGCTGAAGCAGAAAAGCCATCTACTTGGTAATTTTCGGTATTGATATTATCAAAAGCCACATCGTTTGTATTAGGAGTCAGTTGATAATAGTCGTAACGAATTCCTGGAATTAAAGTAATCCGACCATCAGCAAATTCAATTTCGTTTTGAATGTAAATTCCACCTCTTAAAGTGTCAGTATCAGGAAAAGTTTTATTGGGGAAAACTTCGGTGTTGATAACTTTTGTACTGGTTCCCAAGGTTTCATTAAATAATGTGGAATCTCTGGGACGACTGGTGGAAGTGTTAAATAAGTCAAAACCATAGACTAGGCGATGGCTGATATCTCCTGTGAAAAATTTGCTGGTAAATTGTACATCACCACCGACAATATCTTGATTAAAACCAGTTTCTAGGATGCGGCGTAAATTCTGATTGGCGCTGTTAATAGTGCGAGTTTCGACATCTTCTGTACTTTCAGCCGTTTGGTAATAAATTTGCGATCGCACTGACTGCAAGAATGAGCTTAAGTTAGGATTGGTATACTCATGACTTAAACTAATGCGTCCCCGACTATTAGAATCATCAGCTACTTGGCTAACAGTGGTAGTGCGAGTAAAACCGCTAAATCCTTCCGCAGTCCTGACTTGAGTGTTAACGTTACGCTCAAATAATTCTCCTGTCAGCCGGAAAATATTATTTTCGTTTGGTTCCAGAACTACTTTAGTAAAAAAGTTATTACTATCAAAACTTTCAGGGTTGGGATCTAATCCGCCGTAGTTTTGAGTTTCACTACCATCACGGCGGGTATATTGCAATAAACCTGATAAGTTTCCACTTTTTCCGGCTAATGTCACTGAGGGAGAAAAACTATAGTCAGCCGTATTATAACTAGCCCTACCACTGACATAAAATGGACGACCAAAAACCCTTAAATAATCTTCTGGGTCTTTAGTAATAAAGGAGACGACACCGCCGATAGCATCGCTACCGTAAAGAGTAGAAGCAGGGCCACGAATAATTTCTACTCTTTTAATTGAGTCGAAACCTACTAAATCTCTGGTGCTAGCAGTGTAAATATCTGGAACTCTGACACCATCGACTTGAATTAATACCCGGTTGCCTTCAATTCCTCTAATATTAATACTAGAATTACCCCGACCAGACATACCACTCCGCACCGGGCGATCGCTTACAGATAATCCAGGTTCATAACGCACTAAATCTTTGAAATCCTGGATAAAATCTCTTTCAATTTTTTGAGCATCAATTACCGTAATTGTTCCCACTGAATCAAGAACTGCTCTTGGTGTGCGGGTTCCGGTGACTGTAATTTCTATACCGGAATCACGGGTTTGAATTTCATTTTCACTTTCTGCTTCATCGCAATCATCAAATTCTCTGTCTTCATCTGGGTTATCTGGGTCAAAATCAGGCGGACAAGTTTCTTCTTCTTCTTGAGAGTTGACCGGAATATTTACAGGTTGCTGAGTCAGTAAATTTGAGTTAGTTGAATAAGTTTTAAATTCACTAATTCGGGGAATTTTCGCATCATTTTTTAGTAAAGATTTATCGATATTTTCCGCACTTTTTGATTGGGCGAAGGCTGCGGACATGACAAATAGGTTCAGTAGGGTGATACTGAAAAATATGGGATGTTGTTTCACTGTTTTTAACCTAAGAAAATGCTAAATTGTTAATCTAGAAAATTTACGCAGAGAATCCGATGATTAAATTCCTGACTGACGCTTATATAGCAAATAGATAAATAAAGGAGAACCCAGTAAGGCGGTGACCGCACCCACAGGAAGTTCTACAGCACCGAGGCGTGAAAGTAAGTCTGCAAAGCTGAGAACTAAAGCCCCACCAATTGCACTCAGTGGTAAAACTGCACGGTAATCTGTACCCACCATTAAGCGGATTCCGTGGGGAACGATTAAACCGACGAAACCGATTAAGCCACCGATACTAACTGCACCTGCGGCTAACAGTGTGGCTGTACCACCAATCAAAATGCGCGATCGCAATACGGAAACACCCAGCCCTATGGCTAACTCGTCACCCAAGTTCAATAAGTTGACAGCACGGGCTAACAAGCATCCAAATAACAAAGCAACGCTAATATAAGACCCAGAAATTGTTAACTCACTCCAACCCCGTCCGTTTAAACTACCAATTAACCAATTTAAGGCTGCTTGTACTTGACCATCTTCAGCCATCAATAACAATACAGACTGAATTGCACCAAAGAGAGAACTGATAGCAACTCCACCTAAAATCAAGCGTTCGACTGAAATTCCATCATTACGCCGGGCGAGAAGATAAACAATAAGAGTTGTCAATAAACCTCCAACCCAAGCCCCTAAAGGAACCCAAGTCTGCAATACCCCTAAACTCAGCATGGCCACAGCCGCTAAACCCGCACCTGCGGAAATACCGAGTAAAAAAGGGCTGGCTAGTCCATTTCGCAGCATTCCCTGTAATAATGAGCCTGACATTCCCAAGGCTGCACCCACAAGTAGGGCGGCTAAGGTGCGAGGTAGGCGCAAATCCCAGAGAATTGTTTGATAGAGTTGATCACCTTGGCGGATGAGTGCTAACCACAACTGATTGGGAGTCATGGCCACTGCTCCAAATGACAGGGAAATTACCGTCACCAACAGTAGCCCGACACATAGCAAAAATGTACCGATAAATAGGCGCTCACTAAGTATCCGTACTAGTAGTTCGTGCATGAACGCTTTTGGCGATCGCCAAAGGCGGAGCTTCGCCCATCGCGCTGGAAACCCCAACTTAAAAACTCCCATTTCGATGATTATAGTTCGCAACAGTGCCTAGTATTCATTTGAGCATTAATACAAACTCTTGTCAATAAAATTATACAAGCAAGTTGCAAACCGGGGACTACTGCAATCCTGAGCGAAATCACTAAAATTTATTTGCCTGATACTAACACTACAATTATGAAGGATTAAGAATAACTGTTAAATAATGATGCAAAATCCAGATATTTATGGAAATTATTGGCGAAATATTGAGATTATGTTTGCATACCATTAAATACTTTCAGGAGCAAATCAGGTGTTTCCTTCAACCTTACTCGCTGCTGTAACCACACCTCTGGAATGGAGTCCTACTGTTGGTGTGATTATGATTCTGGCTAACATTGTAGCCATTGCCTTGGGCAAATTTACCATCCAGTACCCCAGTTCTGAACCAGCCCTACCTTCAGCCAATTTCTTTGGCGGTTTTGGTTTACCTGCGGTATTAGCAACTAGTGCCTTTGGTCATATTTTAGGTGCTGGTGTAATTTTAGGACTGCATAACATCGGCAGAATTTAGTCCCGCTTCTGTGCGATCGCGTCATATCATCCGTAATGAACTATACTTTGCAAAGGGTCTAAGCGTAGCCATAGCGTAGGCTTTACGTAATTTGTGAGTACTATTTCGTCAAGAATTTAGGCTTTTCCAATGAGTGGCTGACTTAGGCCAACTTGTACGAGATTATTGTTGTACTGATTGTTTTCTTACCTATATTTTATGAGCTAGAGAGTCACTCCTCTAGCTTTTTTAATGGGTTTGCGCCTCAGATGAAGAAGATATAAAAATTAGGGCATTTTTGAGACTTTTTTCCTAAAATTTCATTCTAATGGTACAAGACAAATCAATCACAATAGTGCGATGATTTGAGGTAGAGCAATGTAAATGATAAATGCTGGTAAACTCATTGCTACTTTCAATTGCATCCGCTCTACTTTTTAATCTGATATTTACAACAGGAAATAGAATATTATGAGACAGCAAAAAACTGCCCAACTTTTGGAAGCTGTTAAAGAAGACCAAGCATTGCAAGCAAGATTCAAAGCGTCAGATAATCCAGAAGCTTTCATCAAGATTGCTCAAGAGTGTGGCTATGACTTTACAATCGAAGAATTGGAAGATGAAATCAGCCAACTGTCGGACGAAGAGTTGGCAGCTATTATCAATCCAGGCTGGGGGAATAGACGGCACATTAATCCTAGATAATTATTGAATTATTCTCCGCACTTTTTGTGTAGAGAATCCGGCAAAGGTAGAGTTAGGTTTTCCCTTGCTTGATTCTCTACCTTAAAGATTAGCTAGGTGAATAGTAAGAAGATATTTGTCAAGTACCAAGTTTTATCAATATACCCTTTATATTTGTCGTAAAAAGTGGAGAATAAAACCATGAAAGTCTCCATTTAAAGGGGAGATTTACAACTTTTGAATACCAAAATAAGAAGTTTTCAGACATCCGCTAAATAATTTTATGCTTAATTTTATGAGCAAAGAAACTAAGATAGCTCGTAATTGCGGTATATACCGAGTTATATTGAGATAAATTGGCAAGCTTGTACGAAAACGATGGAACCCTTGACTTTGACGGCTGTTACTACTGCGATCGCTACTATCGCCTCTATACGATGAAGGCGAAAGGATAAAAAGTGAAAAAATAAGTCTTAACAATTTTGACTTACTCCAACGCTTGCAAGCTGAAATTAAAAATGACACTCAACTTAGCCAAAGTATCCACTTAATCTGCATCGACACTAGCAAATTCATAGATCCAGATAATCCAGCCAGTAAAATTTACACTGCAATTGTCAAAGCTGGCTGTCCTAAATGCGAAGATGGTACGCCAAAAACAATGACAGAACTCCAAACCTATTGGGATTTGCTAGACACTGACAAGCTCGTGATTTTAGCGTTTAATCCAGGTTTTACTAATAATAGGGATAGGGATATATATAGCAATCTTTTTCTCAAAAATATCAGTATATTTGAGGGGTCTATTTGTTTTATAAGCGAACCCAGACCATAATAATCTCAAATTCTTTGACCCCAGCCAGCCGATTGATGAAATTTTAGAATGGTTGCGGCTTGGTTGACTATATTTGCCTATTGGTAACGAAAACAATAAAATTCACACATTTTGTTCAAATTGGTCAATGGCTTGAATATCGTCGGAAATCTGGACGCATTTTTCTAATAAAGCAATATTTAGTTCTGGTAATAATTCACTAGCAGTAATATGTTCATAACCATAAGTATCTAAAAATAGAGATGGTGTTTCTTCCCTTAAATGGTAAATTTTGAGCCGATTGAGTTGCCAAATCCAAATCTCAGCAACTCCCAAACGGTGGTAAATTTCTAACTTGTCAATGCTACCACTGGTGATAATCACCTCTAAAGCTAAGTCTGGGATATCTTTCTTTTCGCCAATGGCGTAGCATTCATCTGGTTCAACTCCAGCCTGTTTGAGTTGTGTTCTAATAGTGGAACTTCCCATTGGGCTGAAGCGAATTCGCCTTGAGTAAAGATAGCGTTCTATTAAAATAGCCAAACGTTTCTTGAGATTTTCATGTCTGATGGACGGTGACACAATTTCTAAAATTCCATCTAAGTAGGTGACACGGTAATGAGAGTTATCTTCTAGTTTGGCTAGTAACGCTTCATACTTTTGCCAACTGATACCACTAATGATGAATTTTTCTTCTGGGTCATCACTAGATGCAAGTTCGGAATCGTTTAAAAGTTCCTTCAGGCTGCTGACCATTGTTTTCTGTCTCCTAGTAAGGCTTTGCTGGTTTTCTGCGGTCATGCCTTTTGCTGGTTAGTTTTAATTATAATTTTAATTTTCCGGATGACTGCGACTTCTATTCACCAGGGCTTTTATAATATTGTTATTGTCGTAACGATAGACACAAAACGCCCCTGAAAGATTCATCGCCATGCTTCAGTACCCGGATCTCGAACAAGCGCTAAAACATAACTTTGGTTACGACCAATTCCGCCCCGGACAACGGCAAATTATTGAAGATGCGCTGCAAAATCGGGATTTGCTGGTGGTGATGCCCACTGGTGGGGGGAAATCTCTGTGCTTTCAGTTACCAGCTTTGATCAAACCGGGCTTAACGGTAGTGGTTTCACCGTTAATCGCTTTGATGCAAGACCAAGTGGAATCGCTGCGAAATAATAATATTTCGGCGACTTTTCTCAATAGCAGTCTGAATTTCGATGAAGTGCAAAAGCGCGAAGAAACCATCCGCGATGGTAAAGTGAGATTACTCTACGTCGCCCCAGAACGGCTGTTAAGTCAAAGATTTCTGCCCTTTTTAGATTTAGTACATCATCAAATCGGCATTTCTACCTTCGCCATTGACGAAGCCCATTGTGTTTCTGAATGGGGACATGACTTTCGTCCAGAATACCGCCAATTAAAATCCCTGCGAAAGCGTTACCCAGATGTTCCCACCATCGCCCTCACCGCTACAGCTACAGATCGCGTCCGTGATGATATCATTCAACAATTGGGGCTAAAGCGACCTAGCATTCACCTCGCCAGCTTTAACCGTCAAAATCTTTATTACGAAGTTCGTCCTAAATCTAAGTCTGCTTACGCCGAAATCTTAGAACTAATTCGGGAAACTGATGGTTCAACAATTATCTATTGTTTAACTCGGAAAAAAGTCGATGAACTCACATTTAAACTGCAAAATGATAAAGTTGTGGCTTTGTCTTATCATGCTGGTTTAAGTGATGAAGAACGTTCAAAAAATCAAACTCGATTTATTCGCGATGATGTGCGGGTGATGGTGGCAACAATTGCTTTTGGGATGGGAATTAATAAGCCTGATGTGCGGTTAGTTGTTCACTTTGATTTACCCCGAAATTTAGAAAGTTATTATCAAGAATCAGGTAGGGCGGGTAGGGATAGCGAACCATCCCGGTGTACGATGTTTTTTAGTTTCAGTGATATTAAAACTATTGAATGGAGTATTAACCAAAAAACTGACCCTCAAGAACAATTAATTGCCAAGCAACAGCTACGTCAAGTTATAGATTATGCTGAAGGTACAGATTGTCGGCGGATAATTCAGTTAGGTTATTTTGGAGAACGTTTTCCGGGTAATTGTGGTAACTGTGATAATTGCCGTTATCCTAAACCTGTACAAGATTGGACTATTGAAGCCATGAAGTTTTTATCTTGTGTGGCGCGTTGTCAGGAAAGATTTGGAATGCTGCACATTATTGAGGTGTTGCGGGGATCTAAAAGTCAAAAAGTTATCCAGAATAAACACGATAAACTTTCTACCTACGGTATCGGTAAAGATAAAACTTTAGATGAATGGCGAATGTTGGGGCGTTCTCTACTACATCAAGGGTTGTTAGAACAAACCAACGATGGTTACTCTGTTTTAAAACTTAATCCTTTGAGTTGGGAAGTGATGAAGCGACAGCGCAAGGTTTCTATTGCTGTTCCTGTGTCCCAAAAATTGAGTTTAGTCGGGGGGAGTAATAAAGCTGTTGAGGCAGAACTATTATTACAGAGATTGCGATCGCTCTGCAAACGACTGGCTGATGAACAGTCCGTATCGCCTTACGTTGTCTTTCAAGATTCTACCCTGAAGTTAATGGCACAAGCACAACCCCAATCTTTGGCAGATTTTGCTAAACTTTCTGGGGTAGGTAGTTACAAATTAGCTCAGTATGGTGAAAAATTCCTGGCAGAAATCACAGCTTACCGTCAAGAAAGAGGTGAACCAGCACAAAAAAATTATTCTCTAGGTTCCATAGCTGTGAATAATTCACCTAATGATAGTGAATTGGTGACATTGAGGTTGCATCAAGAAGGTTTGAGTATTCCCGAAATTGCCCACAAACGCAATCTTAGTCCTTCCACAATTCTCAATCATCTTTCTAAGTTAATGGCGAAAAATCAGCCTGTAGATTTAAATCAGTTAGTCCCCCTAGAACATCAACAAAAAATTTGGCAAGTTTTAGAAATTCTTGGTGATATTTCTCTAACTCCAGTTAAAGAACAATTGGGTGAAAATTATACTTTTGATGAGATTCGCTTAGTCAGGGAAAAGTGGCGGAGGGAAAGCCGTAAGTGATGGCGGAAGCTTTACAGCCCAGACTCACAGCAGAATATTAAATTGTTCATGGGCGATGGCGCTTAACGCAGTGCTTCTGGCGATCGCTTAAATTTGTATAGTAAACTCTTGCTAAGAATGAGTTATTTTGGGGATATTTATGCTCATTCTACCAGATGTGAATCTGCGCCTTGACTGAGCGAGCATCGCCCTGGATGAGATAACCTGATGTCACACAAATCAAGCTGCATCCATAACACCGGGAATTTCGCCGCTAGACTCTGGCGATTGTATTGCAGGCGTTGATGGTGAAGGATTTTGGCGTTTAGCAGTTATGACAGATAGCACTTTGGGCAAGGCAATACAGACAACAAAATTTAGCAGTGTCAGCAATAGACCATCCATGAAATTCATATATTATCCTCTGGTTGTCGAAAATTAGTTTTTACTACTCCTTATTTTGACGCACAATTGGCGCATCATTTATATATATGATTTTGTTTAACTTTTAAAGTGTATAAGTCAGATAAATCCAATCAATTTATCTAAAAGCTGAATAGTAAGAAGAAGTTTAGCATAATGCTGATGTGTTTATTCATCTGGCTACAGGAATAAAATTACTTCTGTGGCAATTTATGTTTATATTGACTTAACCCCAGCTAATCAAGTAAGATTATAGATTGTCTGTCTAATTCCTGCTCGGATCAGGTAGACATATAACAAAAGCTAGCAACAGCGATAGATCAAAACCAGATCAATCGCATTTAAAGCCAGCTACCTGTACGGCAACCTCAAGGACGATTCCATGACCTACGCAATTATTGAAACTGGCGGTAAGCAACTAAAAGTTGAGCCAGGTCGCTTTTACGATATTGAACTGCTCCATATCGAAGCGGATGAAAAAGTTACAATAG
This sequence comes from Nodularia sp. (in: cyanobacteria), assembly GCA_007692755.1. Classification (GTDB taxonomy): domain Bacteria; phylum Cyanobacteriota; class Cyanobacteriia; order Cyanobacteriales; family Nostocaceae; genus Nodularia. The sequence goes on from REBL01000090.1 coordinate 19,535, forward strand.
ATTCTGTATTACTAGTACAACACGACGGCGAAGTCACCATTGGACAGCCGTTAGTAGCAGGGGCGACTGTAGAAGGGACAGTGGTGCGGAATTTTCGCGGCCGCAAAGTCCTGGTCTATAAAATGAAGCCTAAAAAGAAAACCCGTAAAAAACGGGGGCATCGCCAGGAAATCACTAGACTGATGATTGATTCCATCAATTTTAATGGTGAGGTCTTTGGCCCCGAAAACGGTGTAGAAGTTGAACTTCCCGTCATTGAGGAATCCCCTGTAGAAGTTGTTGCTGAATAATAAATAGAAAAAACACAAGAGGTAATTATGGCTCATAAGAAAGGTACAGGTAGTACTCGTAACGGTCGCGACTCTAATGCTCAACGCCTGGGTGTAAAGCGCTATGGTGGTCAAACTGTACTAGCGGGAAATATTCTCGTGCGTCAGCGTGGTACCAAAGTTCACCCTGGTAATAACGTTGGTATTGGCAGTGATGACACTCTGTTTGCCTTGATTGAAGGTGTGGTAACCTTTGAGAGAAAAGGCAAATCCCGCAAAAAAGTTAGTGTTTATCCAATTGCTGCGCCAGTTGAAGCTGCTGCTGTTTAGATTTGCTTGGGTGGGTACTTCCCACCCTCATAACTAAATGGGGGTAATAGGTTTTTTATTTTGGGAAGAGTCATGACAACTGCTGGGAAAATCCCATGTGTATTACTTTACCCAAACCTAAACCTGCTAAGGAGAATATCAACGTAATCAAAAAAGCTTGACCTTGCTTATACCCAGCCGTTTGAAAGTCAATTCTCGCTAAAATACCGGCAGAAAGAATCAGCAAGGTATCCAGAAATATTCGAAACCAAGCCAGCATTAAAAAAAATAAGAATGCGCCAAATGTGGCAACAGCAAAAGACCTGATATTTGATTGCAGTAATAGACTAGAGTATTTTGATATTGCCGACCAAGGAATAGTCAAGCTACCCACTAAAACAAAAACAGCAAGTATAAAAGTTATCCACACATACAAAGGGGCTTGAGTCTCGGATAATGCCCAGCCCAATGTACCGTAGCTAAACAGTACCAGCACTAAAGAAATCCAAGGAAGCGTTTTCACAATTGACATGGGTCGGTGTTAACCTTAGCGGCTCAATCTGCGATTTAACAAACAAGTATTGTGATCACAAACACCTTAGTTTTACTCTAATTATCTCCCTTAAAATATATTTTTGGCTCGTGAATACCGTCAGCCTATAGGTGAAATCACAAAGGGTTACAGAAAAAGCTGTCTTTAGTTAGGTAGATTTTGGTGACATAGCTTAGACTATAGGATTATCATCGTATTTTTTGTAGATGAAATCAATAGGCTGTCATGCTCTTGCCCAGAAAACTCAACCACTTGCACGAGAATAATGGCATAAACTCGTTAAATATTTGCGTAAATATTTGTAAACTATTAACAGCCGAGTAGACACACGTCACATTTTGTTAAGGACTTATCATGAAACAACTTGTAATCGCGGAGCGCGTATGCCTGATTGGTCATATCGTGTCAATGGTATTTGGATTAGTAGGCATACTACTAGTTATACCTAATGCCGAAGTAATCTTTCATTTTTCTGAATTTGGACAAACCGCCATGCAATGGAGTATGGCAGGCGGTGGTGTTGTCTATATGATATTGGGAACAGCTGCCGTATTTTTATATGGTTTACGGACTTTGGGTCTGGGTAGAATCTTGGCATTTATGCTGCCCGCAATATTTATTTCCTTGGGCAGTGAACTACTAGGAACCAGTACAGGATTTCCTTTCGGAGACTACAGCTATCTCAGCGGCTTGGGCTATAAAATTGCTGGTTTAGTGCCGTTCACAATTCCTCTGTCATGGTTTTATGTCGGATGCGCTTCTTACTTGCTGGCGCGGGCTGGTTTAGAAGTGGATACAAAACCTAGCTTATGGCGACATATCTGTGCTATCGGTTTGGGTTCTTTGTGCTTGACTTCTTGGGATTTTGTGCTAGACCCAGCAATGAGCCAAACTTCTCTGCCTTTCTGGTATTGGCAACAACCAGGGCCTTTCTTTGGAATGCCTTATCAAAACTTTGTGGGCTGGTTGGGTACTGGTGCGGTGTTTATGACTGTGGCGGCTTTGCTATGGAACAACAACCCGATTAAATTTGAGCGATCGCAACTCAATGTACCCTTAATTGTATATTTAGCTAACTTTGGCTTTGCTACAGTCATGAGTTTAGCGGCTGGTTTCACCATTCCTGTAGTCTTAGGCTTGGCGTTAGGTGTCGGTCCCTCTCTAGCACTGTGGTTAAAGGGTTCAGCCGTATCGGCTCAAGCTGATGCCGAATCAACAACCAACCCAGTTTCAGTGGCAAATATTAAAGTTGCTTTGAAATAAAATTAGGGGACAGGAAGATATTCAATACCCCATGTCCCCTACCAAATTGTTTGTCTAATCCCATTGCAAAATATTTTTACTGTGGAAAACGCTTTAACAGTAGAAAGCGTCATAACTTTTCTATTGCTACTTATCCAAATACCAGCAACAGCTATTCTGCTTTCGCGTCTGGTCAAGGGGCCAAGAAGACTTCCGCCCCTTGAAGCCCAACAGCCAACACCTGAACTTCTGGGTACTGTCAGCGTTGTTGTTCCCACGCTAAATGAGGCGCTTCGCATTAGTCCTTTGTTATCTGGCTTGAGTCGGCAAAGTTACGAAGTGCGGGAAATTATTGTAGTAGATAGTAATTCTCAGGATGGTACGCCGGATTTAGTCAAAACTGCACAGCAGCAAGACCCCCGTTTTCGCTTAATGACCGATGACCCCTTACCTGCTAATTGGGTGGGTCGTCCTTGGGCGTTACATAACGGCTTTTTGCATAGTTCGGAAGCTAGTCAGTGGTTTCTAGGGATGGATGCTGATACTCAACCAGACCCCGGTCTAGTTGCTAGTTTGGTGAAGACCGCAGCAGCCCAAGAATATGATTTGGTTTCCCTGTCACCGCAGTTTATCCTTCAGTATCCCGGTGAATGCTTGCTGCAACCGGCGTTATTAATGACTCTGTTGTATCGCTTTGACCCGGCGGGAATTACCACGGAACAGCCAGAAAGAGTAATGGCCAATGGGCAATGTTTTTTGTGCCGCCGTTCGGTTTTAGCCGCAGTGGGTGGTTATAACAGTGCTAGGAGTTCTTTTTGTGATGATGTCACATTAGCGCGACATATTGCGGCGCAAGGCTTTAAGGTGGGCTTCTTGGATGGCGCAAAGGTGCTGAAGGTGCGGATGTATGAGGGTGCGGTAGAAACTTGGAAGGAATGGGGGCGCAGTCTGGATTTGAAGGACGCATCTCCACCTGCTCAAGTTTGGGGAGATTTATGGTTACTGTCAGCAGTTCAGGGTTTACCTCTGTTGGTTGTGCTGAGTTGCTTGTTGATTTCTTTGAATCCTCTGTTGTTGGGTTTAAATGTATTTCTGTTGGTGATTCGTTTTGCTATGCTATTGGCGATCGCACCTTCTTATGACCGGAAAGATGCTCAAGGTGGCTGGTTATTTTGGCTTTCTCCTTTAGCTGATCCCATCGCTGTACTGCGAATCTTTATCTCAGCGTTGCACACCCCCAAGGAATGGCGAGGCAGGACGTATAATTGATTGCTGAAGACGCGATAAATCAAGAAGACGCGATAAATCGCGTCTCTACAAGGGGAATTACGAATTACGAATTACGAATTACGAATTACAAATCGTCTTCGGTTTCTAGGCGATCGCCTCTTTCTAGTTCCCAGAGAATTTGATTTCCTTCCCGTCTTACCCGTGAAACAATCCAGTTCCGCCAGCGCCATTCGTCTCCCCGACTTGTGACAGCGCTGGCGTGGACATCCATCAAGTCTGCTAGTTCCGAACTACTAATTAAGTAACCTTTTTCCGAAATTTCATCAGCTATACGCAGAGTTTCCAGCAAGTTTTTGAGTTGCTTGACTCTGCTTGTAGACAGTTTTTCTTCATTTACAGCCGCAGTTTGTGCGGTGGATGGTTCCATAGGGTTTATGTCTGATATCAAAGTACTGTCATCTTGTGTACTTTTGTTAATTATTTTAGAATTAGATGCATAATCGGCTACTTTTTCTACATTTGCTTCACTTAGATGATGTAAAGATTTGTAAGACTCAGTAGCGGATAATTCTTGTAGAGAAGGGATTTGACCGCTAGCGAATGAGCGAGCAATCACATCACAACGCTCGTTACCTATGTTACCAGAATGTCCCCTGACGTGTTGCCAATTTACTTGGGGAGTATTGAGTTGGTCTAGAAGTTCTAAAAGGTCTTGGTTCTGGACAGGTTTACCGTCTGCCTTTTTCCAGCCTCTTTTTTTCCATCCTGGTAGCCACTTAGTCACGCAGTTAATCAGGTATTCGCTATCGGTGTAGAGAGTTATGGGTTCAGCTTGTTTTGATGCGTGGAAGAAATTTAAAGCTGCGATCGCCGCTTGCATTTCCATCTTATTATTAGTCGTATAGCTGGCAGCATCACCCATTTCGTGGATTTTGCCATCGTTGAAATAAGCGACAACACCCCAACCCCCAGGGCCAGGGTTCCCAGTACAAGCGCCATCGGTGTAGATGCTTTGAATTTTGCGTTGATTAGACATAGTGAATCGCACTGCATTGATACGCAGGGAAAATTTAGCGGCGAAAGATGCGAAGCAGTATATAGGTTAACGCAACTAAAAGAAAAATCAATACATATCTTTGAAAAGAGGATAGAAATATCCTATTGCTGGGTTTTTAATCACTCTAGCAGCTTTACTCTCTCTAACAATTTACGCTAACGCGGTGTCAATGTTATTCAAATTCTAATTGATATAAACGCAACCCTTTTTTAGCAATCAAGTCAAACTGTAACCCAACTTCCATCCCAGTAGTTGTTGGTAAATCATTCACCCCTATACCATCAATTTTAATACTGTTGATAGCAACCAAATAGCAGCAAGATGTCTGTTCATTGACTAAGAAAAGGTTGTTACCAACAGATAACTTAGTTTCTTTAACTCTTGCGATGTAAGCATTCGGCTTTTTAAGCCACTCAGTAATTTTGCCAATTTCGCTAATCTGTCCTATTGATTCCTTGCGTTTAATAACCTGATAAGTTACTAATTCAGCAAGTGCTTGGGACAAAGCATCTACAAAGTCACATAATTCTAATAATGCACTAGCCCCTAGAACTTCATCAGGGAAACCGTGTGCTGCATCATTACGATAGCTAATAAATTCATTAAGTTCTCCTTCCGAACTATTCTGATCTCCGCTAATTTCTTCTAAAAAATATTTGATGGATCTATGTTTTTCAACCCATATCCAAGCGTTTGATATGCCAGCATTTGTAAATAATCTTTCTAAAGTTTTCCGGCGTAAGTTTTGTTCATGAATAAGAAACGCATCTGGCAATAATTCGTACTCTTTTTCACCAGTAGTCCCATAAAACAAACCTTGCATAACTCTCTCAGGGGATAAATCTTCATATCTGGTTTTAGTCAGTTCAGTTAGTAATTTTCCTACTCCCAATCGGTGATTATTTCTGATTGTTTCATCCAAATCTGAATAGCGTGGATATAGTCCTGGCAAAAGTATTAACCAATCACTAATTAATTTTTCTACAAAACGCTCATAAATTGCATACAAGCGTGTTACTACAGCACAGTGATCGTAAATTCTCCATTCTCCCGATTTCGGTATATCTTGCAAAAGCTGACTGAGGATTAGTTCTGTTTCTTCGCGCATTTCTGTTTTATTTACAGACCCTGAAGCAAAGGCAATTTTCATCAGCTTATCATTAGTTTTAATAATGGAACGGACAGTATTAATATTAACTTTTGCTGCCATTAAAATATCCTCAAACATCACTCTTTAACCTGCGATGATTTGAGATAGCATTTCATCGAATAATCTAATTCTCTTTTTAATATCAGACTGAGTTCGACCTCCACCAGTAAATAGCTTTGATGTATCTTCTCTAAATAGCCTTTTTGTCTCTTCAATTACTGTTGATTTTCTTTCCACTAAAATATCTGCATTTGCTAAATGTCTACTGAATCCAACCATAGCTGCATCATAAAATGCTTTGTAAGCATTTTCCTTCCATGTATCAGTATTAGGGTCAAATGGCTTAAACAAATTCTTTGAATATATTTGGTGTGCTAAATTTACAGTCTGTAGGAAAATATTTTTGAGAATATCGATATCTTCATCAGAAAAATTGAGACTTTTAATCATATATAAATCCATGAATCCTTCCATTCCTCTACGAAAATCTTCTACATGGCGTAATGCAAAAAAACGCAGAACTAATTCGGCATCTTCCATCTTCTTGTATAGATTGTTCTCATTCAGTTGTGTCTCATCATTAATTGGAATTTTCCAAGCATCCGCAAATATAGAATTTTTTGCTAGTTCAAGTAAGAGTTGATTAAACTTACCATAATACAGACAATTACGTATTTCCTGACGACTTAAAGCAACACCACCTGTATTTAGTCTTTCAAAGGCAAGTTGCTTTAATAGCAAAGCTTCTTCAGGATTTGATGCTGACTCTGTGATCAAAACTATGGATGATATAGAACGACGATCAATCCCTGCTCTAATTTTGGCAGGAAGATTAGCATAGGTTCTTCCGTTCAGTTCTGACCAAAGTTCTAGTCCTGTCAATTCTAAGCGGTTGTCATAAAAATCATGAAGAGCAGTAATTCTTTGTTGACCATCCATGACTTCATAACAGTTAAACTCTTTCTCATAAAGAACAATTGGGGGAACAGGAATATTAATCAAGAATGATTCAATTAGTCTTGATTGCATCGTTTCATCCCACCGAGTTCTTCTTTGATAAAAAGGACGCACGTCCATATATCCAGGTTTTTTTAAGGCTTCAACAAAGCTTGGTAGCTTTTCCCGATTCATTTCAGTCAGTATTCTTTGTTCACCAGATTCATACTTTTCATTTATCTCAGCATCAGACATTATAATTTGTTTTCCAGAAGGTGCTTTTTCCCACATTTTTGCTTCTGTTGGTGCAATATTCATGATCTATATCCTCTATAAAAGTGGTTATTTCTAGGTTGGGAATTAATGCTTCATAATCAGTCACAAGACAATCTCGAACATGAACATTCAGTGCCATAAATACTAGCCTGTGATGATCTTGAAGATATGTATTAACTATTATAATAGTTATTCAAAATGAACGAAATGAACGAAATGAACGAGATGAACGAAAACGGTCATTAGCAGATAAAATGTTTGTTCCACAAGAAAATTTGGCACGTTTATTTGTCAGCCGCCTGAAATCTGAGAATCCCAGCACATTATCCCAGGCCTAATCTCTCCATGATCTAAGATGATTGGGTATTGTATATCTGAGCGATCGCCTGATAAAAATGATTGAAGTAGAACATCTCAGTAAAACCTATGGTTCCACCCCAGCTATTAATGATGTGACCTTTAGCGTCGAACCTGGGGAAATTTTAGGGTTTTTGGGGCCGAATGGGGCTGGTAAAACTACAACCATGCGGATTTTAGCCGGTTATCTCCCAGCCACAGAGGGTAAGGCGAGAATTGCTGGTTTTGATGTCAATGATGATTCTCTCGCAGTCCGCCAACGCATTGGTTATTTGCCTGAGACACCGCCGTTATATCCAGAAATGACGGTAGAAGGGTTTTTGCATTTTGTGACGCGAATTAAAGGCATACCAGCAGGCGATCGCGCCAGTAAGGTAACAGCCGCCATTACACGCTGCAACTTGGAAGAGAAGCGCAAAGTCATTATTCGCAAACTATCCAAAGGATATCGCCAAAGAGTCGGCATTGCTCAAGCCATCGTCCATGATCCCCCGGCGATTATTTTAGATGAACCCACCGTAGGACTTGACCCCCGGCAAATTATTGAGGTTCGCAATTTAATTAAAAGCTTGGCTGGGACTCATACGATTATTTTGTCTACCCACATTTTGCCAGAAGTGAGTATGACTTGTAGCCGGGTAGCTATTATTAATAAAGGAAAATTAGTCGCAACTAATACACCAGAAAACCTGATGACACAGTTGGCAGGTGGATCAGGATATGAATTAGAAATTGAGGGTGATCCTGGTTTAGCAAAACAAGTCCTGCAAAATGTTCCAGGTGTAAGTCTGGTAGAATCTGTGTTTAATCATCAACCATCCAGTGACAACCGCGCCCACCTACGGGTAATATCGCAACTAGGAATTGAACCGGGAAAGGCGATTGCCGCAACCTTGCTAAATGCCGGATTTGGATTATATGAAATGCGACGTGTCAGCGCTACCCTAGAAGATGTATTTTTGCAACTGACTACAGAAGAAAAAAATTTCGATGTCGTTGCAGATTCAGAAACCACCGAAGGAGAAGCAGCATAAATGGGTATAGTTCTAAGTAATATTATTGCCATTTATCGCCGAGAGTTACAGAGTTATTTTATCTCGCCTTTAGCTTATGCGATCGCCAGCATATTTTGGTTCATCGGCGGGTTATTCTTTGTGACAATTTTACTAGGGCCAGATGGAATTATCCCCGCAGTCGCCCAAATAGATTTACAAGGACAACAGCTAGGCGTACCAATTCCACCCATAGATGTCCCCTATGAATTTGTCCGGGCATTTTTGGATAGATTGGGTTGGCTATTGTTATTTATTTTACCAATCCTTTCAATGGGACTTTATGCCGAAGAACGCAAGCGCGGCACTTTGGAACTTTTAGCCACGTCACCAGTCACTAACTGGGCGGTAGCTGTAGGTAAATTATTAGGTGTATTGACATTTTTTACCACCATGATTATACCCTTGTTTGGATTTCAGGCGATCGCCATCAGTGCGTCCAATCCGCCCATGTCGCCGACAATTTCCTTGCTGGGGCATTTTGGTTTAATCTTGCTAGCAGCCGCAATTTTATCATTAGGAATGTTTATTTCTTCCCTCACCGACAGCACAATTTTATCTGCTGTCCTCACCTTCGCCCTGGTTTTATTGTTATTGTTTGTTGATGTGATTGCCAAAAGTATCGGTGGTCCAGTAGGAGAAATTTTAGGTCATTTCTCATTATTAAAACATTACAATACCCTCATCCAAGGAATTTTTGATACCAGCGCCTTGGTTTTATTTACCAGTTACATTTTTTTAGGTATCTTTCTCACAGCCCAGTCAATTGATGCGCTGCGCTTTCAACGTCGGTAGTTAGTAATCAGTAGACTTCTTGCAAAAAAAATCTCAAAACCCATAATTAACCATCGATTAAATTCCCTGATGCAAGAGGTCTGGTGATTAAATGACCCTGTGACTGCAACAATTCAAAATTGATAAATTCTGGTTTCCAGTTTCTGAATTAATTTATGGGGATAATTTTAAATTTTTAATTCATAATTTTGAATTGGAGTATAGCGATATGAATATCATCAAAAAAAACAAACTTGGAAAATATTTATTTTTGCTAGGCCCGTTTTTCGTGGCTGTGGGCTTAACATCTGGATTAGTTTCAGGCAATTGGGGAATTATTCCCTTAGTCTTTCTAATCACAGGAACTGTTATTGGTGCTGTGTGGATAGTATTGCAAAGCCAGAAAAATCAATGGTGGAATCGTCGTTCTACTCAAGTTAGTACTAATGCCTTAATTGCGATTGTGGCTGTATTCGTAATTTTAGGGTTAGTTAACTTTTTGAGTACTCGCTACAACCTGCGGAAAGACTTAACTGAAGCCCAATTATTTACCCTAGCCCCTCAATCTCAAGAATTAGTGCGTGGCTTACCGCAACCAGTCAAACTGTGGATATTTGATGTTAATCGGAATCCCCAAGACAGGGAATTACTAGAAAACTATCGCCGACAAAGTTCAAATTTTCAGTTTGAGTATATTGACCCCCAAGCTAGACCGACCCTAGCCAACAAGTTTGGTGTGCAAGACTATGGCGAAGTTTACTTGGAATCTGGAGATAACCGCCAATTAGTACAAACGTTAAATGTCAATGAACGCTTGTCGGAAATTAGATTAACAAATCGTTTGCAACAAATTACTACTGCAACTACGACAGCTATTTACTTTCTTCAAGGTCATGGAGAAAAAGCGTTTACATCTGGTCAGGAAGGAATTTCCCAAGCAATTCAGGGTTTAGGTGATAGAAGTTATGTTGCATCACCACTGAATCTAGTAGAACAATCCCAAGTTCCAGAAGATGCAGCTGTGGTTGTTGTAGCTGGCCCCAAAAGAGAATTATTTGATAACGAGGTTAAAGCCTTACAAAATTATCTCAATCGCGGTGGTAATGCACTATTAATGATTGACCCCAATACTAATACCAATCTCGACAGCTTGCTACAAGAATGGGGTGTTAGCTTAGATAATCGTTTAGCCGTGGATGTTTCTGGGGCAGGTGTGGGACTTGGCCCGGCTGTTCCCATTGTCACAGATTACGGGCAACATCCGATTACAAAAGAGTTTGGTAATGGTATTTCCTTTTATCGATTAGCAAGACCTTTAGAAATTAGCCCTGTAGCTGGAATCGAATCTACGACTTTATTGCAAACTAAACCCTATCCCGATAGTTGGGGTGAAAGCGACCAGCAAAGCGAAAAATTAGAGTTTAACCCGGAAACAGACATTCCAGGGCCTCTGACTTTGGGTGTAGCTTTGACGAAAACAATACCAGCGGAAACTCAGCCAACTCCCGAAGCTTTGCCAACACCATCTGAGGAAACTAACCCCACACCGGAAGCTTCACCAACACCA